>DAOOIV010000233.1 GCA_035384605.1 Phycisphaerae bacterium | reverse complement strand
CCGGAGCAATTTACACAGGAGTTGACACTGCCTCCCTGCCTCCGGCCGGATATAGCTCCGGTGAATTCCCGACCCGGTTGTGATCCTTTGGCCTACGTCGGCTTGGATAGGCGGTTCACGGGAAGACGCGTGCAGACGCTACTCTTCTTGCGTGGTTGCCTCAGTAGCTGGATCGCTGACTGAAGTTCTTGCCGGTCTGCGGGCCGAGGGGATCGGCATGACGGCCGGTTTTTCGAATTCCTCCGTCATCTGAGTCGGTAAGCGGTACACGATACCGTCGCGGTCAGCAAAGTAGAGACGTGACGGCGAGGGCTGCCGGGCGTCGCCGTCGGCCCAGAACACCCAGAAGCCCGGGCTTGCGTCCACAGGCCGATGAACGCCGGTGTGGTTGAACTCGCTCTTCTCAGTGAAGGTCCACCGGGCCCACGAGGCTCCTTGATCTCGCGTGAACCATGCCACCACCTCGCCGCCGAGATAGAAGGGCGCCGCCCCCTTGTCGGTGGGGGCGATCAGCCACCAGCGGTCCATTCTGTCGATGAACAGGCAGCCGGCTTCAAGGTTGTTGTCGGATCGGATGACGCCGGCGAATTCCCAATCGCGGCCTCGCCACCGGGCTGTCGTCCAGATCCTGGGGCTGCTCAGGGGTCCCGGCCGATACCCCCTGGCGATGAGAAAAAGAATAATCGGGTTGCCCCGCGCGTCGAAGGTTAGATCCTTGACGTAGACCAGCCGTCGGGTGTCTTCATACGACCGGACCAGAGCCTTGTTGTCGACGGTGCTGAGTGGCAGGTCAAGTCTTTCTCCCTTGACGTTCACCCAGGTTTTGCCGGCATCGCGAGTCTCCATGTAGTAGAGATTGGTGCGAGCGTTGCCCGCTCCCTGTCTGGGGCAGTAGTCGAATGCGATGCCGATCTTGTCCTTATATCGCCAACTGACGTGGTTGTGACCGGCCTCGATGGACGCAAGAACGTTGGGCTGCGACCACGACATGCCGTCCTTGCTGGTCATCGCGCAGAGCCGGTTGATCGGTCCGTCATGTAGGGTGTGAACCAGAATGAAGCCTTGTTTTTCCAGGTACCACGGTTGGGGCATGGAGAATGTTGTCTCGGCAACCAAGCTAAATGAATCGATGGAGTACGGCTCGGTGCTGCGGAAAACGTAGGACGGCCTGGCCGTGCCGTGGCAGCCCACAAAAACCCACGGGCGACCCACCGAGTCCATGCTCAGCGTCGGGTTCTCAAAGGCGTTGTCCGTCTGGCGGTCCAGAAGTATCCGCGGACGGGCAGCCGTGCCCGTCTGGTGGTCGAAACAGGAAACCATGATCAGCAACCGTCGGTTTTCCTCGATCTGGTGGCCGTCGGCCGGCATGCCGCCGTAGACGAAGAAAGTCTTGTCGGGTTTGTCGGCGTGGATTGCCATCGGGACGTGTTGCGGCGAAAACGTGGCCAGCCCACCACTGAACTGGTACTTGTACTCGCCGGGCAACTCGCCCCCAGCGGACCAGATGCCGCGGTAGCCGTCGGCTTTCTCGCAGACGACGGGCCGCGATGCCGGGGCTGTCTCGGCCGCTTGTGCGACAAGGGTCATTGTCGTACACGCCGTCGCGATGCAAAAGGCACGTCGAAACATTCATGAACCTCCGCGCAAAGTCGTTTCACAGATCCGGATAATACCTCAAAGGACGCCATTCCGCACGTGGTAGTGACTCGTGCACAAGGATTCAGGAAAGGCCTGCAGCTTTCTTGACAGTTCTTCCGGTGATCTTGATAATCGCCTCGCTCTTGTTGGCGAAACGCATGAACACTCGGTTAATCAAAATCGATCGAAGTGCAGACTGCGGGGCCCAATTGCGCGAGGCGGCGGCATGCCTGGCCGCGGGCGGTTTGGTGGTTTTCCCCACTGAGACGGTCTACGGCGTGGGCGCCAATGCCGCGGATCCGGACGCGGTGGCCCGCCTGCGAGCGGTGAAGCAGCGGGCCGATACCAAGCCGTTCACTGTTCACATCGGTTCCCGATCGGCCGTGGAACGTTTTGTGCCCGGGCTGAGCGGGCTCGGACGCCGGTTGGCGGAGAAAGCCTGGCCCGGGCCGCTAACCCTGGTCTTCC
>DAOOIV010000232.1 GCA_035384605.1 Phycisphaerae bacterium | reverse complement strand
ACCAACGGGATAGCTCGCGAGAAAAGGTCACTTGTTCACCTGCTGATTCTTGATCTGCTGCATACCAACCTTGCCGCCACGAAAAGGCCGATTCTTGCCGAACACGCCCCCGCCCTTACGTCGCGCCTTACGCTTGCCCATCTGGAAATCGGCGATTGCGGATAAAATCCGCTGCTGGTAATCCTTCATAGAGACACTCCACAAACAGCATTGTTGTACTGCTCCAGCGCCCGCTGGTAGGCGTCAACGGCGCTGTCGTAATTTTCGCCACCACCGATAGACGCATCAACCACGCGATCGAACGCCTGCGTCAACAAGGCGAAGCTCCGGGCCGGTTCGGATTCGGGCAACTGCCCGGTCACAAAGAATCGCTCAATGTCTTGCTGCGTCCGGTCTTTGCCCATGCGCTGCCGGATGCGCTGGAGGCGCTGCTCGATCCGCTCCAACCGCCGCCTCATTCGCCACCGTCCTTCACACGCAAGAGCCGTTCGATTTCGTCCATTCGCTCGCGGATCGCCGCCGCCTCAGAAGCCCTGCCCTCGCGCAGGACAAGCTCCGCGACCTTGATCCAATGCGCCGCCGGCGACGCATCGTCGTTCACGATCTGCCGCAACCGCTGGATAACGTCGGCAGTCAAGGTGCTCAAGCTCGCTATGTTGCCCTCAAACATCGCTTGCCGGGCTTGCTCCAGCCGCTTGCGAAAGTCCTCTTGCTTCATCCATGCGTAGCCGCACCGAGAAGAAATCCCCGCGTGCTCGGACGCTTGTTGGATATCCATGCCAAGCAACCGGCCCTCGATGAACAGATCGCGCTTCCTTTCGCTGTGTGCTTTCATTACCAGGTCCTCGCAGAAACCACAGCCTCCGCCAGTGCCTTCTGCTTTCGCCGCATGAACTCCACCGCCCGGCTCGCCTGCTCGCTGTTGTGGGCCAAAGCAACCGGCACGTACCCACTTGACCAGCCGCGACAAACCTGCAAATGGTTCGTCCCGAGAACGTTGAACAGCCGGTCGATATTGAAGTTCGTCGCGCCGTTGCTATCGACCAGCGCCTCCACGACCCATAAGTCCCCAAGCTCTGCCGGCAGACCCGCTGCCGTTATGATCCCGATCCCGAGTTCTCTCATTTCTGTTTACCCCCAACAATGACTCCGAACTCTTGAAACGTGAGGCCGCTGGTAAGATCGTAAGCGAGACGCAAGCCCGTTCCCGGCGCTCGGGCTTTCTCGATGTAGATGGTCTGGTTGTGCCCAATCTCAATCCGGCCCAGGGGGCTCTTGGTTAAACTCGTCTTCTTGTCGTGGCGCATGATCTGCAAAACGCAATCGGAGAATCGACCGTAGGCTGCCGAACCGGCCACTTTGTCGGGCGTGCCTTCGTCTGCGCCCTTCACCAGGTGGGTCACGAGAATGATGCTGCATTCATGGTCAATCGCTGCCCGCTTGACGCGTCGCACGAACGCAGGGTCCGCTACCCAGGGCTGCCCCTTGCGAACCGCCGCCGAAACAGGGTCGATGATGATCGCCCGCCGTCCCGCTTTCGCCTCTGCCTCAATCCATGCCGCGATGTCGTCCAGGGTTTCGAGTCCGAGTCCGGCGCTCACAATCGACGCCGCCGCCACCCGGTCCAGTTCTTCGCGATGTGTGTCGGTCAGTTCCCGCATTGTCCATGCGTTCGCTTTCTGCCAGTCAAGGTCGGTGACATCGGCCATGCCGGATGCCTGGGCAAGCGTGCGGTCCATCAGGTCGCCGGCGTCACCTTCCAACAGGTACGCCGATGCAGATATGCCCTCACAAAGCCAGTACCGCAGAAGCTGGAGCGCGAAGAACGACTTGGCCGCGCCTTGCCGTCCCGCAATTACCGTCAACCGCCCCGGCGCTCCGAACCGCGTGAGCTTCGCCAGTTCCGGCCACGGGAGAGGTAGGCAGGCCAGTTCGCCCGACTCGATTCGTCGCAACCGATGCTCGTAGTCGGCAATCGGCCCCGTTGATCTTGCTCGCTTCACGGCGTCCAGGATCGCCGCTTTCGGATCCGCGACAACGACCCGACATTGCTCGATGAAATCGTAGGCGTCTTCCTTTACCGCAAGGTCCAGGTCGCCCGGTTCGATCATCGACACGACGGGCCTCGGGTCCAGCTTCGCCAGAAAGCCCGCCACGGTCTTCATGTGAGCCCTGCCCGGCTCGTCATTGTCGGGCCAGAGGGTGACTTGCTTGCCCGCCAACGGCTGCCAATCCGCATATTCGGCCTTCCCCGCTCCGCATGGCGAGGTAGTAGCCGGCAAGCCCAAGGCA
>DAOOIV010000231.1 GCA_035384605.1 Phycisphaerae bacterium | reverse complement strand
ACATCGCCGACGCCAAGGCCCGGCTGGAAGCCATGTTGCGGTGACGAACACGGCCCCGGCGTTTCGATCAGCGCAACACCACGACTGGCAGCCACGCGCTGATCACGGGCCGCTTCTCGACCGCCGCCTCCAGCGTCGCCGGCAAAGAACACGTGCTCGAATGAACCCAAGACCGAGCACGCCTGCAGCCAGAATCACCAGTCCGCCAGGCCCCATGGCTCCGCAGCCGCCCCTGCCACGGGCGACCAGCGTGGTGGTGGCATCGGGTTGACCGGGGGCCGATTCGGTGTTGCCCAGCCCATCACGGGCAATGGTGTAGAAGCCGTAGCGGTGCCCGATTGCGCCTTCATACGTGGCGGTCGTGGATGTCGTCTCGCTCAACCAGGCACTGTAAGCGCCGCCGTCCACCGAGACGTAGACCGTGTAGTCCATGACCCCCGCCCCCGCGTCCGATCCCGACCACTGCAGTGCAATAGTGTCTCCGCTGGTCCGCGCGGGCAGAGCGGCAACGCTGCTGGTCGGCGCGGTCCGGTCGATCGTATGTACGACCTCCGGTGTGACGATCGGGTCGTTGCGGTCGAACACGATCGATGCCTGGTTGCGTATCTGCGTGCCGGACGCAAGATCAGCAACCGGGCGGATGGTGTATTCGACCCAGCCCTCACCCTCGGGCGGAGTATCGTTGGGCGGCAGATTGATGTTGCGGAAGGTGAAGGTCACAACACCCGTCTCCGTGCTCAGGTTGGTCGTCAAAACTGAGGAATGACTGCTGCCGACGAGCGTGAACGTTGAGTAATCCAGATTCTCATCCAGAGTATCCGTGATCACCACGTCTGTGGCGGCCGCCGTTGCCTCAGGCAGGTTCTCAAAGTGAATGATGTATCGGAGCGTCTCGTTGCCGTAGATACAGCCGTTGACACCAGTGTGCGACACCTTGTCGTTGGGGTCCCATGCGAACAGGGCATTGAACCCCAGGTACGTGCGGTACATCAGGTAACAGGACCTCAGGTCGTTGATGCCGTCGAACATGATCAGGTAGATCGGGGCCGCCTCAGGAATCACCGCGAGCACCACCATCTGGCCCAGGCCCCGAGCGACGACTTCTTCGAGCTTCGACACCCCATAGTCGGCCGCCGACTGGACGAAGGCATCCTCGATGATGTCAAAGACCTCCTCGAACTCCACCTCGTACCCCCGTTCGGCGAATTCGCGATGAATATTGGTGGCTGCCGCATCGAAGATCGTGCAAGCATCGCCAATCGGGCTGAACCTTGTGGCGAGCTTGGCCGAGCTGCTGTCAGTGGCCGATTGGAGATATCCGATCGTCGCTTCCAGGTTCACGTCCCAATGCAGCGGGGCGACGTTTTCAGGCCCGGCGACGTGAAGCCAGAAGCTGTATGAATCCTGTGCGCCGATGCGGCTGACCCACACGTATTCTGGATGGCTGGCGACGGCTTCACTGAACTCGTCGTCCAGTTGCGTCAGTCCTCCCGGGACGGTGGCCGGCAGTTCGACCCGGTACTGCGTTCCTGCGGTGAGCTGCACCGAAATGACCGGATTGAGCAGGTCGATGTTGCCGGTATTGTGGCAGACGACGTGGACCGAACTGGCCCCGCTGGAGAAAAGAGTGGCTTCGCCGATGATTTCCAGGGACGCTGATTCGCGGGCCGCCTCGATCACAAATGCTCCGGCCAGTCGCGTCTGGGAATCGTCGGGAGTAGTCAGAACAACGTCGTATGCCCCGTGTGCCCTGCCCGTCAGATCGAAAACTGCCTTGAGCGTCGTGGCTCCCACGACGAACGTTCGAGAGGCCCTGATGGTCGGAAAGCCCGTTCGCTCAAGCGACATGGTCGTGCCGGCCGCAAAACCGCCGCCAGTGACGGTGATCGTTACGTCGTCATCTCCGCCTCGCGAAGGCCGGACCGACCAGACGCCCGATCCGCCGTGCGTGAACTCGACAACCAGCACTCCCGAACTGCCCGCGGCCATGTACAGCCGGTCGCCGTCCGGCGAAATCTTCATGACGTGCGCACTGTAGGTCCCGCTCGATCCGCCCGGAGAGGCCGGCAGTCGAATGCAGGTCAAGCCGTTCGACTCATCCTGGTCCAGGTCAATCATCTCGTAATCGTCGTGCGAGGCCACGACAAGTTGCTCGCCGCCATAGGTGGCCATGTCGGGCTGCCCGCAGGACCAGGCAAAACCGGCGTAGTAGATATACCGGCCCTCGGGGTCCACGGCCACGTCGGCAGGGCTCATGCTCGCGTCGAATGTGACCGCCTCCGGGTCTGTATAAAGGCTCACTCGTCCCAGCAACGCCAGATCGCTCGCCC
>DAOOIV010000230.1 GCA_035384605.1 Phycisphaerae bacterium | reverse complement strand
ACTCGCCGGGCTGCGGCCGGGGTCGCTCCGCCACGCGTAACAACAGCAGAATCTCTCCCCCGAGACGAATCACCCCCGCATTGAACACGCACACCACCTCAAAATCGGGCCGCGAGGGCTTCACGTCGGCCGGAGTGATCAGCGGGTTGTCGTCAAAACGAATCATCGGCACGTTTGCGTCTCCTGAAACATCGCTCGCTCGTCGGGCGGCATCTTCACTGTGGTCGCACGGCACGCATGGCCGTGGTCGTTCCGCCGCCGCCGAATTCCGCACGATCAGTATATGGCCGCGGGCGTCTGTACGACAGCCTCGACGTGCTTTCGGAGCGTCGGGCATCACAGTTTTCCGTATCGAGCGGGTCGCATTGCAGACGGGGCCCTTCACGTTCAGCTCCGTTCGACGGGGCTTACCCGCCGAAAGCAGGCGGACGGGCCGGCCCTTGCAGGGCCGGTTGTGAGAAACCGCTTCGTGTGCTCATATCTGTTGTCATGGATGGCTTATGCCAGCAAAGTCCGGTTTATCGAGTACAAAGTTGGTCGGCGAGGGGACAGGCCTCGCGGCGTTTCCACGACCTGCGTCCACTCGCTCTCGCTCGGGGTGCTGAAATCTGCGAGCCGCCGGGTTGACAGGTATCCCGCTTGGAACGGACAATCCTGCTCGCAACCCGGAACGCAAGCCCTCGACCGACTCGGGCCCTGAGCCCGGCGAAGGGCGACGGGGCAGACTGCCGTAACAACGGAGGTTCACCGTGACCGCGTTCAATGAAAACCGCTACGACTCGATGATCTACAACCGCTGCGGACGCTGGGGCGTGAAGTTCCCCGCTGTGTCACTGGGAGCCTGGCAAACCTACGGCGGCTATGTCTCCGACGAAGTCTCGAAGAAGTGCATCTTCCGGGCCTTTGATCTCGGAATCACGCATCTCGACTTCGCCAACAACTACGGCGAGCCCAACGGCAACGCGGAGATCGTCTGCGGAAAGATCATCAAGGAGATGCCGCGCCACGAGCTGCTGATCTCGACCAAGGCGGGCTATGACATGTGGCCGGGGCCCTATGGCGAGTGGCTCTCGCGCAAGTACCTCCTGACCAGCCTGGACCAGTCGCTCAAACGCCTGCAAACCGATTACGTCGATCTCTTCTATGCCCATCGGCCGGACCCCAATACCCCGACCGATGAAGTGATGGACGCCCTCGACCAGGCCGTCCGCTCCGGCAAGGCCTTCTATGTCGGCCTCAGCAACCACGGCCCCGACGACATCCGCGCCAAAAACGCCCATGCCGTCGCCTACCACACCGCTCGACCGATCATCTCTCAGAGCCTCTATAACATGCTCGACCGCGCGGTCGAACGCGGAGTGCTGCGGGCCTGCGCCGAATGCGGCATGGGACTGATCGCCTTCTGCCCCCTCGCCCAGGGCGCACTCACCGACAAGTACCTGAGGCAGAACAAACCCGCCGATTCAAGGCTGGCCCAAAGCAGCGACATCTGCGCTAAACGGCTGGAACAACGCGATGACATCGGCAAGATCGCCAGGCTCAACGACCTCGCTCGCCGCCGTGGCCAGACCCTTGCCCAGATGGCCCTCGTCTGGCTTCTGCGCCGCCCCGAAGTGGTGTCCGTCCTGATCGGCGCCAGCCGCCCGGAGCAAATCGAGGAAAACGTCGCCGCCCTCAAAAACGCCAAGTTCTCAGCCGAGGAACTGGCGGAGATCGATTCGATCCTGGCGTAAATCGCGCCGGTCTCGCCACGAACCCTCCGGGAACCACAAGAAACGCGTAAACGAAGTACCCTGTGCATGGGCGAACCCGATGAGGTATAATCCCCGTCGAGGCTCATTCTTCTGAAGGAAGCAGGGTATGGGCATAACCTTCTACCACCAATGCAAGCCCTATGAACTGGACCGTGGCGTCGTGTTTCGTGACATGCAGACCAGGGCGACGGGCACCGGCGTCCTGAGCGTCGGGACGGCCACCTTCGATCCCGGTCGGTACCTGCCGTGCCATCGGCACAATTGCGAGGAGGTCATCGTAATCCTGGAGGGCGACGCGTTCGTGGATGTCGCCGGGCAACGCACGCCCCTGAAAGTGTACGACAGCACCCACGTGCCCCAAGGCATCCCTCATCGCTTTGTCAACGCCTCCAGAACGCAACACCTGACCATCCTCTGGGTCTATAGCGTGCTTGACGTGGAACGGTTGGTCACCGATTACACGGAATGCATGGGAGCCGCTCCTCCCGAACCGGGCGAGGACGGCTACATCGCCGTGCGACCCCGGCAACTGGCCGATCTGTCGCACGACGAACTGGTCGCTCGGATCACAACTGAGGTGATCGCCGCCCTGCGATCCCACGGGATGAACAAGTCAGAACCACTACCGGGCGCCCCACCTCATTTTGACGCGGAGGAGCGATGATCGGTCCCCCCGGCACATCCGAGCAGCCCCTGGGCGTTTCGCAAGTCCGTCTCAGTTTGCCGTCAGGTTCCGGATCGCCAGGAAGCAAACCCGCCCCGTTTTCTGCTTCGAACGCGACTACCCACACCTATACCCGGGGTCTCACCCTTGACGTGACGCGGCCCGCAACGCGGGCCGGCTTGCGCGGCAACCCGCAGGTTTCACCTGCCG
>DAOOIV010000229.1 GCA_035384605.1 Phycisphaerae bacterium | reverse complement strand
ACCTCGGCGCCGGTTGAGGTTTGCCGGAAGCAGAGGCGTGCGTCAATGTCGCGGTGGTCGCATAGCTCATAGCCGGAGAGCGATTCGGTTATCTGCTCCATCGTGAGCAGATTCTGCGAAGCCGTGAGCAGGTAGTGCCCGTGAAGGTGGCGCTGTTCGTCGATCCGTTCCTTGTTGTAGGGCAACAATTGCGGTACATACTGCACCTCATCGAGAATAGGCGGGGGTATTCAGATCGAGAAAGCCACGAGGGTCAGCAATCGCTGCCGTTCGCACGTCGGGCGATTCAAGCGAGACGTATCTGTAAGACTTGCCGAACAGGTGTCTGAGCAACGTGGTCTTGCCTGATGGTCTGGGGGCCGGTCAGCATGACGGCTGGAAATCCGGTCACAGCCTGCCTGAGCACCGGCACGATAGTGCGTCGAATGCATTCCGGCGGCAGGTCGACCCGGCGGTGCAATTGTGCAATTGAAATGCAGATTCGCAACGTCCGATAAAGCCCACCGGCTGCTGACCGCTGGCCGGATCCATCCGGACATGGCGTTTGACTGCGGTGCGCAGGTTCAGGGTGAGGTGGTCGCCATTCCTCTTTGGAGCGGCCTTGGTTCCGAAACAGGCGGAGCAGGGTAACACTTGGTCGCCCTGCTCCGCGATTCTGTCAACGAAAGCCTGGATCCCTGCCTCTCGCGGTGGCCGGCATCGAAGCTACTTCCCGGGCACCGGGATGTGCTTGCGGATCTCCGCTTCCTCGAGCTTGTAGTCCGGCGGGCCGAGCTTGAGGTCGGATTCGATTGCATCGTCCCAGGCAACTTCCTTGCCGGTGTAGGCCGACATGCGGATCATGATCGCCGTCATGGTGGACTCGCTGACGTTTTGCGTCTCGTTGATCTGCTCGCCGGTGCGGATGGCCTTGATCAGATCCACGTGTTCCTGGACGTAGGGCTCGTTGCCCGGAATGTCCAGTTTGCCCGCATTGCTGATCCAGCCGGCGCAGTTGGAGATGCCCTTCTCGCCGATGACCCGTTCGCTGACGCTCGAGGCACAACCGGTGATCTGACGGCACATGCTGTGCACGTGGATATCCATGTTTTCCTTGTCCGGAGCCTCGGGGTTCGGGAACGACAGATCCGCCGAGAAGAAGTCGTACTGATCACCGGTAACCCGGCGGGCGCGTCCGCCCATGGCTACGGCCTTGCGGGCATGTGTCTTGAGCACCCAATTGATGATGTCCAGATTATGAACATGCTGCTCGACCACGTGGTCGCCGGACAGCCAAGCCCAGTTCACCCAGTCTCGATGCATCCACTCCATGTCAGACCACTTGGGTTCTCGCTCCTTGTACCAGAGTTGGCCCATGTTCCAGTAGCACTGGGCGGACAGGATCTTGCCGATGGCGCCGTCGTGGATTCGCTTGATCGTCTCGATGTAGGAGTTCTGGTGACGGCGCTGGGTCCCGGCGGTGACCGAGAGCTTTTTCTCGTCCGCCATCTTCCCCGCTTCGAGCATGATCCGAATACCCACCGGGTCCACAGCGACGGGCTTCTCGGTGAACACGTGTTTTCCGGCCTTGATCGCCGCCGTGAAATGTTCCGGCCGGTAGTAGGGCGGAGTGGCCAGGATCACGTAGTCCAGGTCCAGCTCGAGCAGCTTCTTGTAGGCATCGAAACCGACGAAGCAGTGCTTGTCCTCGATCTCAGCTCCCCTTTTCTTCAACTCCCCGCGGCAGCCCTCGAGCCGGTCCTTGTAGGCGTCGGCAAGGGCCACGATTCTCACGGCAGGATCGGCTTCCATCGCGTTGTGGGCTGCGCCCGTGCCACGGCCGCCACAGCCGATCAGTCCGACTTTGATGGGCTTGTCAAAAGCCGCTCCCTTCAACACGTACGGGAAAGCCGTGGTTGCCGCCGCCACGGCCGCGCCGCACATTACCTGCCGCCGTGAGGGTCCATTGGATTTGCCGGATTGCATGACATTTCCTCCTGGTTTGAGCCTTGTGCATCGTGCAAACCGGAGGAGACGGCCGACCGAATCGCCGGCACGGACCTTCAGGTTCTACGCATGCACGATGCCGTCAGATTTCCACATGATGCCGATGGCCCGTCAGATGTCAACTTTGCTCGCCGCGATCTGCCGGGTCATTTCGGTAATGAGATGGGGTGTCCGGTTGCATGCTGCGGGGGTGGCCGATAGCCTTATCCCTGGAGAAACAGTTGCTTTGCGCGGACGGATGAATACGGTGTTTCAAACGACTGTCGGCTGCGAGCGCCTGCTGTCCGGCTGCGGGCTGGGTGACTTGGATGCCGTCTTTAGATGGCACCAAGGGGAGCGACTGGACAAACCTGGTTTGGAACCCTGGCGCCAGCGATGGCGCATCGCCCTGGGTCACCAAGCCTCTGCCGCGGAAGTTCTTTATCTGAAGCGTTTTCTGAATCCTCCGCTCAAACGACAATGTGCCCGTTGGTTGGAGGGTAACTGGCGTCTCAGCACGGCCGGCATCGAATGGCGGAATGCTCAGGATCTGGCTGCGGCTGGCATTCCTGCCGCAGAGGCCGTCGCTTTTGGTCAGGAAATGATGGGCCCTTGGGAGAGGCGGAGTTTCGTCGTACTCCGGGCTGTGGAAGGGACGTCGCTGGAAAAGTGGGTCCCCCGGTACCTGTCTCGCACGAGTGCAGGTGCCG
>DAOOIV010000228.1 GCA_035384605.1 Phycisphaerae bacterium | reverse complement strand
CTGGCCGACGGCCCTTTTCGATGTCAACGATCCCCGCATGGCCGCCATGCAGAAGGAGGTTCGCCAGCGCCATGGCGGCGGGTTTATCGAAGGCACGATTCGCTGGACCGGGCTGCCTGATGCAATCCACCCCTACATGTCAGCCTACACGACGATGGCGGCCCTGGTTCGCGGCGAACACGATCAAGTCGTTGAGGATTTCTACTGGTACCTGCTGCACTCGTCGGCGACGCACGCCTTTCCCGAGGGCATTTTCTACAAACGGCGATTCGCCTGGAGCGACACCATCCCCCACACCACGGGCGCGGCCAACTATGCGATCATGCTCCGCCACATGCTGATCCACGAACAGGAAGATGAGCTTCATCTGCTGGCGGGCGTGCCCGACGGCTGGCTGGCGGAGGGCAAGGAGATCAGCGTCGATCGCGCCCCCACTCACTTTGGGCCGGTCGACATGCTTGTGAGCGGCACAGCCAAAGGCGTTTTCGTGCAGTTCAAGGGCGCAGATCGACAAAAACCCAGACGAGTTGTGCTCCATCTGCCGGCCTCGCGTCCACTAGAAGCTTCGATCCCCGGCGTGAGCGTCGAGACTCGTCCGGCTCAGCAGAAACAATGGGACTATGCCGGCGTGGTAGAGATGTACGCCAAGACCGCCCCGCCGCTTCCTCGAACAATCCGCGATGTGGTCGATTTGCCTGCCGACCCGGCGATACCGGCTGATCGCTGCGTGCTGCTCGACCTGTCGAAATTGGCCAACACCGATCCTTTCACGGCGCCGTTTGGCGTCGCCAATCCAGGCAAGTTCCTCCTCACCGGCCTGCCAGTGGGCGACCAGACTGTCTGCGGAATTCCTTTCCGGATCATCGACCCGACCGCAAACAACGGTAAGGGCCTTATCGTTTTGGCTTCAGACAAGGCACCCGCCGACCGCGAGTGGCCCACACAGGTCGAGATCACGGTCAGCGGTGTGGCCAAACGAGCGTTCTTTCTCGGCAACGTGACCGGTTGGGGGGCCACCGACGCCGGCGTTGGCGAATGGGGGGCCGTGGGCGCGTACGAGGTCGAATATGCCGACGGACAGAAGCAGGTTGTTCCGTTGATCACGGGCTACACCTGCGAGGATTGGACCTCGGCACCCCGCGCAACCGGCGTGACCTGCGGTCTGCGCGGCAAACCGTGGCACCTCAACGTTATGGGCGTGAAGCTGCGACAGGCCGAACTCAAGAGGATCATCTTTTGCGACTACGGCACCCCTGCTGCGCCGGTGCTGGCTGCGGTGACCCTCGAGCGATGAGGTACAGGCAACATGGCCACGCAGAGCCGCCGTCATGGCACCCAACAACCTGGCGGACGCCGACGCTTGGCCCCTTGCAAGTCCGGGGCGACCAAGGAACCGCCGGCGAGTCTGATTCCCGCCCCTGCCATGTACAAGTCCTTGTATCAGCAAAGCCTCGGATGAAAGCTGCGGGAATCGCCGGTATTCGCCGAGTTGTGTATTGACACGAGGGCAGCCACCGGGGTACATTGGATGGTAGGAATTGTCTTATCTAAAACTTTTTAGCTCATCGCGGTAGGCGGCTGCGTCCGATGTACTGGATCGATAAGAGGCAACGTTGCTCAACCTGTCGACGTGCCAGGTCACTCGACCCGATGCAACGGAATCTTTGATCTTCCTCAAGCATCGCGACGACTGCCTATCAGGAAGGAGGCCCCGATGCGTCGCAGCAGCGTCCTAGCCGTTCTTGCGATCTCTTCAGCGGCAATGGGAGAGAACCTTCTGCTCAACCCGAGTTTCACCGACCCGCCGGTTGCGCCACCTTGCGCTGAAGACTGGCAAGACATAAGCAACTGGGAAATGACGTTCCAGAGTTCACCGGCCGGTTCGGGCGAGCGTCGCAATGGAGACTACAAGTCTCCTCCCTGCCCCCGAGACGGCGACGGCACACACGCCAGCCTCCAGGGTTGGGGCCGCGAGAATAAACTGGCTTGGCAGACGGTCACCGGCCTCACCACCGGCAACTACTACAAGTTGTCGGGCCTCTGGTTCTACGGCGCTGACTCCTACGGCGGCGGCCGCTTGACCGTGACCGCGGAGATTCGCACTGGCACTGACCCTAGCGGCG
Source organism: Phycisphaerae bacterium (assembly GCA_035384605.1). NCBI lineage: Bacteria > Pseudomonadati > Planctomycetota > Phycisphaerae > Phycisphaerae bacterium. Next base: position 708 of record DAOOIV010000228.1, on the reverse strand, counting down.
GCACCCTGATCGCTTCCGTCCAAAGCACCATCGCTAATGGTATTACGTCGATGTGGCTGCCTTTCCAGACCTGCGGCCAGTTGCCGTTCGGGAACGAGGTGACGGTGGTCACGAGGGCCAGCTATAACGATTGGGTGGGCTGGGCTCTCCATTTCGACAACCTCGTATTGGAAGAGGTGCCGAATTGTGTTGAGCCGAATCGGGTTGATGAGATTGTGCCGGCATACGGCACTCGAGGCACCACGATCGACGCGACCATTACGGGGTTCGACTTCACTCGCGGCCCCGTTTCGGTCAGGCTCAACCGCCCCGGGGCTTCGGACATTCACGCGACAAACCTGAGCGTTCAGTCATCCAACGTACTGACATGCAGGTTTGCCCTGACCGGGGCTGCCAACGGGCGCTGGAACGTGATGGTGAGCCTTGGAAGCGGCGAGCCGTTGACCGCCACTTTGCCCAACGGCTTCATGGTCGTTTTGCCGACCCTCTCGAACGGCAGCTTTGAACTGCCAACGGCGGAAGGTGGCTGCCCGGTCACGCCGCTTTGGGGCCATCCAACGGACTGGCTGGTATTGCACAGCGGCAGTTGGGGCGACGCAGGTTATGATGCAACGACAGTCGTTCGCGACCGCGTTGATGTCGTGCCCCCAGCTTGCTGTCGGCGCCGGTCTGAACATGCTGTAAATCCGCCGGTTTGATGATGCGGTG
>DAOOIV010000227.1 GCA_035384605.1 Phycisphaerae bacterium | reverse complement strand
AATGGACGTTCGGCTATGACCCGAACGCGTCTCCGCCCATCGTATTGTATCCGCCTGATCCGGGGTACGACCCCGTGAGCCATACTTATGCGTGGCCGCTTGGATCGATAGATCCGAATGCTTCCGGCTGCGTCCAACTTACCGTCGTGGTCAACGAGGGAGCGGAGCCGGGGCGGTATCTGCACAATGTGGCGGAATTGTGGACGACAGTATATGATCCCAACGGACTTCAGGGCACCGTCGTTGCACGGGCAATGGTGGACACGTTAGTGTGTTGCTGGGACACCAATGGAATTCTCTACGTCGACAAGGAAGCCGAAGGGGCGAATAGCGGCGTAAGCTGGCACGACGCGTATGTTGACTTGCAGAGTGCTCTCTTGCGGGCAAGAACGACCGAATGTGCCGAGGCCTACCTGATCTATGTCGCCGAGGGAACGTACAGTCCGGGCGATGACGAGGATGATACATTCGATGTGCCGAATGGCGTTTACGTCTACGGCGGCTTCAAGACAGGCGGGTGTGCCTTTGAAGAACGCGATCCGAAGCGGTACAAGACGATTCTTACGGGCCGCATCGACGAGACCACACGGAACGATACCATCGTAACGATGGGGCACGAGACCTTGCTGGATGGGTTCACGGTTACGCAGAGTTCCATTCTGGGGCAGGGCATCTACGGCACGGGAGCAGATTTCGCCGTGGAGAATTGCACCATTGAAAAGAACTACGGCTACGGCATCCGTGCATCAGATGGCGATGTCAGCGTCAGATGGTGTAACATCATCGGCAACGAGTTGGATGGGATTCGACACGATGGTGAGGGTTTTGCTCTGTACGTCGAAAACTGCTGGGTCAGGCGGAGCGGTCAATATGGGATTCGGTGCACTGATTCAACGCCGATAGCAAGGAACGCCATCATTTCTGAAAGCGACCTCATGGAAGCAGGGAATGCAGGGGTCCGCATGATCAATCCGACCTACTCGCCACTCTTGCAGAATGTCACGATTGCTCATAATAAGGCAATGGGCGTTTCCCTTGTCGGCAGTACACTCCCAGAAGTGCAAAACTGCATCATTTACCACAACAACAACCACAACAACAACGCGGGGCCACAGCTTGCGGGTTTCTCAGCGGATGACGCGGCCTGGTACAGTTGCATTCAGGACTGCAACAGCGTGAACGATAACATCAACATCGATCCGCAGTTCGCGTATTTCGACCCGAACAACGTCCGCATCGCGTACAGTTCACCGTGCAAAGACACCGGCAACCCTTCCCTGAGCTACACCGAACAATTGGAGATGGATCGCAAGGACAGGGTCTACGGGATGGCAGTGGACAGGGGGGCTTATGAAGTCACGTGTGAAGACACTTCGAACGACTGGGATTGGAATGCAGACGGGATCGTAAATCTCAGAGAATTCGGTCGATTTGCAGCGGTTTGGCGTGCACACGATCCCAACGACCCTGCGGTCACCGATCCCAATCACCCCGACCACGAGTATGTGACCGAACCGAACAGTCCGGGGTATGTAGCCCCGGAGGCTATGGCGTTGTGGTATCCTGATGGGTATCCATACAACTTCTCGGCCACAGGCCCAAGCCAATATGCCATTGATGTGGCCGATCTGGCCATATTTGTAGAAGACGCCCCTTGGCTATGGATGGCTTGCTGGCTTACTGAGGGTGAACTGCTGGAGATGGGCTTCGGAGAAGAGAGTCAGATGGGAATGATGGCTTTCGAGGCACAGCCTGTTGAGCAGGAGCCAGCCGAGTCCCAGATCAAAGCTTTGGTCAACCTCATTGGCCCGCTTGAAAGCCTATGGCTTGCCGACCCGGACATTCAACAGGAGATCGACTCCACCGACTGGCAAGAGTTTATGGATGCCCTTTACGACAATCTCCTTGAGGTCTACCTGAGTACCCAATAGGGCATTGACATGGGGATGACAGTGGTGTATAATGTCTTTGTTATTCTAAGGAGACGTATGATGAAAAGAATGCTGTTGCTGTTCGCCTGTTGCCTCTATCCAGCCTATGGTGGTTATGAGTACGCCGACCGCGTGATAGCGGCCGGTGAGTACGCGTATACGCTCGATTGGCTCAGCGGTGTTCTTGTTGTTGATGGCGGGGGGGCAGATTGGATAGAGGTTCGCAATTCCAGCCGCCTTGAAGTGTGGTCCACGAGCGTCCCCCTTGGGCTTGATGTGGGTGGGATAATGGATTTGGTGATTCTAAACAGCCATCTGGACTATTATGGCGGCTTGACTGAAGAACTTACCATTGGTGGGCAGAACGCCACAGTTTATCTCGCTGGCGGCCGAATTGACTTCATCAGCAGCTACCAATACGTAACATGGGTAGACGGCAAACCGACGGGCCAGCACATTCACATTCACGCTCAAGACGGTTGGGAGTGGAAGTACGAAAACGGCCTGATAAAGGGCGTCAAGGGCTTATGGCTTGATGGTTCAGCATTTGACATAAGGTTCATTGACAAGGCTGGCTACGACCCCGTTTGGGTAAACGTGTACATCCCCGAACCGGCGAGCCTGTTGCTGATGGGCTTCGGAGCTTTTCTCCTCCACCGGAAGCGTGATTAATCGCTCGGAAGGGCCTCTGGGAAACCGGAGGCCCTTTTTCGATTAAGCCGCTATGAACTTGTAAGAGAGCGTGCGCTGTCCGACTATGACCGGGACTCTTGAAGGTACTTTCAGGCGACTGGGCGGATTTGGCCGCGATGCCAGTCAAAGGTGAGTTTTTGTAGTTGGGTAGCGCACGGTGTGACGTTGTTCGGGCCGTAGAAGTTGTGGCCCGCGCCTTCCTTCCACCCGTAGA
>DAOOIV010000226.1 GCA_035384605.1 Phycisphaerae bacterium | reverse complement strand
GGCGGTTGCGGTGATTGTCGTCGGTCTGCTGCTTGTCCCGGGCGCGTATCTGCGTTTTCGGACCGAGCGAATTCGAAACGACCATCTTCGAACGATCGCGTCGGTCGAGGACTTGGTCACCAGCGGCGACTACGAGCGGGCGCTGGCCGAGGTGAAACCCATCCTTTCCAGCCGGTTCGTCGGCCCGGAAGCAGGGCTTCTGAATGCACGGGCATTGCTGGAGATGCAGAACCCCGACGCCAGCGTCGAGCAGTTGTTCAAACTCTTGAACGAACGGTCCGAAATCGCCGCCAACGCCCATTTCCTCCTGGCGAGGATCTACCTGGAGTCCGCAGCCCGCGATCCTCACATGAAGGACAAGGCGGAGATTCACCTGCAGCATGGCGAACGACTGCTGCCGAGAACGGCCGAGGCCTTCTTGCTACGCGCTGTCGTGTCCCAGACGGTCGAGGGGACTCTCCGATGGCTCGAAGAGGCCCTGCAACTGGATCCGGGAAATCCCGACGCCCGCCGGGCCCGCGCGCTGACTTGTTTGGCGCTCGGCGAATACCGCGACATGGAAACAGAGGCATCCATTATGATCGGGAGCCAACCAAGGAACCCCACGGGTTATTCACTTCGCGCCGTCGCGAGGCGTGAACTGGCGCTGGTCCAAAACGACAGTGATCTCCTGGGCAAGGCTTTGGCGGACCACAACCGCGCGATCGATCTGACGTCGCCATACGACAACCGCCTGGCGGATCTCCGCAATCAACGTCACCGGACTCTCGTGCGGATGGGCAGGTACGATGACGCTCTGACCGATATGCAGGCCTGTGTCCAGATGCAGCCTCACAACTCATCCTACCATTTCAATCTGTTTTGTGTGCTGCTTGCGCTGGGTCGGTACGAGAAGGCGCAGACAGAGTACGAGAGCATTCTCAAGTCCGGCCTGATGACCCCGATGCACTTCGATTCCCTGGCCGCCAAGTACGTTTCCGACAGTCTGTGGTCGAGAGGCTCTTGGCACCCTCAGGACAGACCACCGGTGGGAGAGGTCTTCGAGAACATGCACGCCGCGGCCAGGCAATACCATCGCCTTGCCGAGCGGGCCCGGCGCGTTGTGCCGGAAGGGTTTCATCCGAGTTTCTCCCCCGACGGCATGCAGTTGGCGTACAGTCGAGGCGTGCTCGGCGCCAGCGGGATCGAGATCCTCGATCTCGGCACAGGTAAGACCCGCCTCCTGACTGTGCCCGGCAAAGACCCGGCCTGGTCTCCCGACGGACGACACATTCTCTACGTTCGCGACCGACAGTTCTTGTCCATGCAGGACTTGGCGTCCCCGGAGCAGGAGAGGCCTCAGCAGTGGAAGCAGGAGGAGGTTTGGATCATCAAAGCCGACGGCACGGAGCGTCCGCGGCTGCTGGCCAAGGGCGGTTGGCCGAACTGGGCCGGCGATTCCAAGAGGCTCTACTACCACAGCCGTCTGGACAAGATGGTGTACTCTTTGTCGACCGATCCCAACAACCCCGATCCGAAGAAGGTGTTCGCATGTGAATCGCAGTTTCCCGTGGTGTCGCCGGATGAGAAATCGATCGCATTCATTGACCAGAAGACCGGCGCGCTCAAGATCGTGGATCTGGCAGAGGGGTCGGAGGCGGCATCCTGGCCGGGGCTTGGCAGAAGCAGGCCTTCGTTCATCTCCTGGTCGGCGGATGGCAAGCGGTTGGCGATCGGGTGTTATTGGCAGGGAGGACTCTGGGTCTATGACGCGGACGCGAAAGAGGCGACCCAGGTATTCGACGGTTCCTTTGCCTGGTGCGCCTGGTCGGCGCCCGATATGAGCCGCATGGTCATCGAGCGTGGGTTTGGGTCGTGGCATCACGAGATTTGGATCGCCGATGTGGTTCAAGACGGAATTCCGATTGTCGCCCATAAGAAATGAGACGCACGGGAACGGTCATAGCCAATATGGGAAAGGAGTGAAGAATGAGAGGCACAGTAGTGTTGATCGCGGTTGTTGTGATGGCGACGGCTTGTGCCGGCGTGGCAGCCGACTGGCCGCAACAGCTACGCGATCGTCGATCGCGCCAGTGGTGCCACGAAGTGGACGGCGACCCGGGTCGATCTCGTCTTCGGCTCGAACTCGGTACTGCGCGCCTACGCCGAGGTCTATGCGCAGGACGACGCCAGGGAAAAGTTCGTGCAGGACTTCGTGGCGGCCTGGACGAAGGTGATGAACGCGGATCGCTTCGATCCGGCCTGAGCGGCCTGATACATGAGCCCCGTGCAGCAGTGGATGCGGCACGGGGCTTTTTCATGGATGCCGCTCAGCGCAGCTGATCAGGCGGGCAGGTGGCCGGGTCGGATGCGAAGGCGGCGATGCCGCCATCCGCGAGCCGTTGCAGATAGCACGCGTAGCGGCCGTACCACGCGTAGGCCTGGTCATCGGCCAGCAGGCCGGGAACATTGGAGAAGCTGGCTTCGGCGATGTGCAGTTCCCCGTCGGCCGCAAGGCGCATCAGGCCGTCGACAAGCAGCAGGTCGGAAAACAGGTAGGCGGCGTGGCTCGGGGCTGCCCCGGTACGCGCAATCGTCGCGCTGAGGTCAAGGGGCGCGAGTTGTGCGATCGCCGCCTGCAACTCGCGGCGGCGCAGACTCGACTGTGGCTCGCCTGCGGTCGCCGCAAGTTGCCGTACGGCGGGCAGCAGGCCGCGACTCACCGGGCGGCTGATCGCCGTCAGCGTCGTTTCGCGGGGCAGTCCGGCATCGGCGATGCGCACGGCGATAAGGGCTCGGGCACGGGTCAGGTCGCGCTCATTCATCGGCTGCAGTTGGCAGGGCACCTCGGTCGTGCCTCGCAGGTGTTCGCAGAGCAGGCGATGCCAGGATTTCTGCCCGAGCGGGGCGGCGAACGATCGTTTCTCGCCGGCGATCTGCAGGCTGCCGCCGCCGATATCAAGCACGTGGGTGGTGGTCAGCCGGCGCCCCAGCAGCTGCCTGGCGGCATAGTGGCCATAGGCACCTTCCCGGTCGGCCGGCACGACCAGAACGGCGACGCCGGATTCCGCATGAATGCGTGCCAATG
>DAOOIV010000225.1 GCA_035384605.1 Phycisphaerae bacterium | reverse complement strand
CGTCAGGTTCCCGTCGTCGTAAATAGGTGACTGTCCCTATTTATCCTATTTATCAATTTCGTCGAAAACCGGATGGGGTTCAGGTCCGCGTACGGACCGGGGCCTGGGGGCTGGGGGATGGGGATTGGATTGCCGTAGGGGTCGTACTCGTACCTGGCGGCGACGCTCTGATCGCTGGCCTTGATCACCTGCCCGACATTGCCGTTGCCGTCGTAGAAGAACCAGTACGCTCCCTGGAACGTGCCTTGCGTCTCCTCGACTGCCAGCAACCCGCCGATGCCGCCCGCACCGTGGATCGTGCCGCTCAGGTCGAGCCCCCACGTGTACTTGCGGGTCGAGTCACCGCTGTCGTTGAGGACCAAGATCACATTCCAGTCGTCATACACAAACCGTTGCGGGTAGCCGGGCTGGACGATCCAGGAAGTGCCGGACCGCGACGAATAGGTCTTCTCCACTCGGCGGCCCATGTAGTCGTACTTGAACTCGACCAGCGTATCGCCGTCGACAGGGTCGCCCGCCCGCTTGGTCTGGACGGCCGTCAGGCGGTTCTCCGCGTCCCAGGCATACTTGAAGAGCCCGTCGGTATCGAGATTCCCGTCTTCGTCGTAGGTGAACGACTCCGGGTCGGACGTGGCCGTGTACTGGTTGACCGCGTTGGTCGTATAGGTCATGGCCGGTGAGGCTCCATCCACATTGGACTCCGTCCGGTTGCCTATCGGATCGTAAACGTAGTCGAAATCACCCTTCAAGGCAAAGAGCGTACCCTGACCCGGGTTCGCACCCGTCCGACGCTCCCCGCCGGTTAACTCGCTGCGTCCATTGTACCCGAAATCCCAGTGATGGACGCCACTGCCGCCGGTGAAGGCGCTGCGAGCGCCACTGTTGGAGCGGACAAATCATCCCGACTGGTGCGTGCCCGGGAGGTGCATGATAACCAAACGAACGAAGACCATAGTGCGTATCACGGGCAAAGCCGGCAACGTCGGCGATTTCAGGCGGTCAATCTGACAAGAAAGACTCGCCAAGGGGATTTTCGCGCTTGACCAGACGGGGGCTAATGGGTGACATCTTTTACGATCCGGCCCTAATACCCTTCACAGACGACGCGGAAACCAAGCCCTTCCGCACGATAGTCAATAGGATTGAATGCATACGCAGAGGAACAGTTGCAGGATTCCTCAGAGTTGAAATAGGCGCCTCCGCGACAGAAGGCACAGACACGCCCTTTGAAAGGAGGCGTTCCGTCTACAACAGACGCCGGCACGATGTCAGCACACCACTCCCACACGTTGCCAAGCATGTCGAAGAGCCCAACGTCATTAGGCCTCTTCGACGCGACAGGATGCACGCCGTTCCTCCCAGCGTTGCCCCGATACCAAGCGTAGTCTCCCAGTGGTGTCAGCTTCTCAGTACCGCTCGCACTCCGATCGCAGGCGTAACAGGCATACTCCCACTCTGCGCATGTCGGCAACCTATACCGGCGGTTCTCGACGTCCGATAGCCACTTGCAGAAGCTCACCGCGTCCTCCCAGCTCACGTAGTTGACGGGCAGGTCGCCCCCACTCTTCTCGCCCACGATATTCTCCACTCGGTCCAGTGTCGGAGCCGCACCCTTCGCCTTCATGTGCGCCGCGTATTGTGCCCGTGTCGTCTCTGTCGCCGCAATGTAGAACGGTCCATCAATCCGCACCTGGCGAAGCTTCTCAAGATGCGAGTCTTGCTCTCTCAGGCGTGATTGCCGGCGTCCCACCAAGAAATCTGCGGACTCCAGTCGAACCATTCGCATGCCAAGTGAGTTGGTGAATTCCTGAACGCGTTGAGGGCCGACAGCCGGCGCAGGCTCGGCTTCATGCCTGGTGCATCCCGCCAAGCCACCCACCAGGAAGCCGAGTCCGATCAGACAGATAAGACTACCGCATCTGCGCACAAGGAGTGGTCTTCGCATTCTTACCTCTCGTGACTATCCTGTTGACGGTCCATCGGGTTAGAAAACCCGACCCAACAAGGCACCTTACCCTGATAGAGGCCGCGCCTGTCACATACTCCCATCGCCAACACAACGGGTCAGCGCCCGGGCGCCGCTTCTCACCAATGTCCGCTCTCAAGGCTGTTTGCACCAAGCGTTGCAGCCTTCATAACAGGTTGTTCGTGCCGCCTTTGCAGCAGCCTTGCATGCGCTTTTCAGGGGCCCCTTGAGTTTGTCGCAAGCTACGTCGGCAGTGTCGTAGGCGCTGTCGCATCCGTTTCGGCAGGCGGCGCGACTACAATCCCGCGAGGGGTCGTCTATGTGGAGATACAGCTGTGAGTGCTGCTTAGTCGAGGCGCAAGACTCTCTCGCTCCACACAGACCTTCAGTGAGATGACACAAAATGCCACCCTCCCCACCCGTACTGAGAGTATACGTCACGGGACTCGGCAACTCATCGCACGTCACCATTCCGCCTCCCACATTTTCTCGCTTGGTTTCTGTGCAGGAGTAATCGCAATCCATGTCGCACTTGCCTCGCGGCGTCGATTTTGCGAGCGAGCATTTGAAGTACACCTTGCATGACTCTCCGAGAGGATCTACACGACAGGCGGGTCGATTCAGCACGAAGGCATAGAGAGAGAGGCCACCTTTCTCTCCAATCGGATCCCTGCTGATCCATCGGCCGAGCCGTGGGGAGTAGTAGCGGTAGCCCCAGTAGCCCAGGCCGGTTTCGAAGTCGAACCATTTCGTCGAAAACCGGATGGGGTTGAGGTCCGCGTACGGACCAGGGCCTGGGGGCTGGGGGATGGGGATTGGATTGCCATACGGATCATACTCATACCGGGCGGCGATGGAGATGTTGCCGGTGTCCGTGGCGTCGAGGACCTGGCCTACGTTGCCGTTGGCGTCGTACATGAACCAGTATCGCTTGGGGTCGCCCACGGCCTGGGGCTCCTCGCAGGCCAGCAGCCCGCCAATGCCGCCGGCGCCGTGGATCGTGCCGGACAGGTCCAGCCCCCATGTGTACTTGCGGGTCGAGTCACCGCTGTCGTTGAGGACCAGGACGACATTCCACTCGTCGTAGACAAACCGCTGCGGGTAGCCGGGCTGGACGATCCAGGAAGTGCCGGACCGCGACGAAT
>DAOOIV010000224.1 GCA_035384605.1 Phycisphaerae bacterium | reverse complement strand
CCGGAAGCGATCAGCCCGGCCTTTTCGAGACGTTGGACAAACGTCGAGGACCACAGCGGCGAGGCTTTTGCCCCCGTTGGACCTCCGCCGGCCGAGAACCCGAGACTGCTTCGGACGGCCGATCGGACCTTGTGGAACCGGTGATCGGGACGGAGTTCGCTCATGGCGGCGATCATGACGAAGACCGCCAAGAGCAGCGACATCATGTCGCCGAACGGGAGGAGCCACGAAGAACCCGCCGTCTCATCGGTTTCCGTTCTTTTCCAGAACAATCGCATTTTCAGGCCACCCCGACCAGACCCCGGGTGCGGTCGCGGCCGGCCCGGGTCGATGAATTGCCGCCGATGCCCTGAATCGGGGTCGGCGACGTGATTGGCGGCCTGGGCTGTTGGACAGCCGGTCGCCCTGTCGTCCGTTGAGGCTGTGGCATCTCGACGGGCACTCCCGGCGGGGCACCTGCGGCGGGCTTGTGCACCGGAGCGTGCTCGGCGATGGCCTGGGCCACGGTTTTCGGCAGGCGTACCGGTCGCCGCTCCGGCGGAAGCAGGACCTGCAGCCTTTGTGCAAGCATGCGCGGGTGCTCCCCAGCCTGAATTGCCAGCACCCCCTCCATCACCATCGTCTTGCACAACAGCTCCTCGGCGTTCCGCTGGGAAAGCTTTCGTGCCAGCGGCAGACAGAACACGTTCGAGATGATCAGCCCGTAAAGCGTGGTCATCAGGGCGACCGCCATGCCAGGACCGATCTTGCCCGGGTCGTCCATTCTTCCGAGCATAACGACGAGGCCGATGAGCGTCCCGATCATGCCGAACGTCGGGGCGCTGCGGCCGATCGATTCAATCATTCCCCAGTTTTCACGATGCCGCAGGTCGATGCTCTGCAGCTCGGCTTCGAGTATCGTGCGGATCTTTTCCGGCTCGTATCCGTCGACGGCCATGTGGACGGCCCGCTTGAGGAAATCATCGGGCAAGCCCGCGACAGGCCGATCCAAAGCCAGGAGACCCTGGCGGCGGGCGACCTCAGCCAGCGCCATCAGGGTTACCAGCGTTTCCTCGATCGGGCGCGTGCGAAGATAGAAGGCGTTCCGCAGGATCCCGATGATGGCTCGCCACTGCCCGGGGGGATAGGACATCACCGTGGTGAGGACCGCACCACCGAGCACGAGGGCCAACGAGGAGGTCTGCCAGAACACATGGGCGGACAAGCCCGCGCCCGCGACCATCACTGCGGCCAAGAGCATGATGGTCAATACGAGCCCGACAGCGGTCGCGCGATCAACCATGGCCACCTCCTGTGTGCCAAGGCGCGGCACTTATCGGACGATTCGTGCATCCGAGTATCTTGTGTCTTACATCGGTCATGCGGTTCATGTGATTCACCTGCCAGGCGAGGTCAGCCAAGCCGGCGGGCATGGTGCCGGCGGGGCGCTGCGCGAGTCAAGCGAATCGAGTACGGGTCTTCCGGCGGCCACTACGGTCTGAAGACCCGAATCATTCGTCCGTACTCAATGGCCCGGGCGACGACCTCTTCCATGCGTTCGCGAACGATGAAGGTCTCGCCGTTGATCAACACGATGGTCGTATCGGGCCGCTCCTCGACGGTGCGGATCAGCTCCGCGTTGATCACGAAGCGTGTTCCGTTCAACCGGGTCAGTGTGATCACGTTTCGGTTTTCCGCGTCACCCTGTGGCGTCGGGACGTTTCGAGGCCCAGCGCCTGTGGGCCGCCCTCAGGCGTGGGCCGCACCTTTTCTTATCGGGCTATCGACAACAATTCATTGAGCAGTTCGTTGGAGGTGTTGATCACCCGTCCGGACGCCGAAAAACCGGTCGATGCCGTGACAAGTCCGATAAATTCGCGTGTTAAATCGACGTTACTGAGCTCCAGAGTCGCTCCCTGGATGGTACCGGCACCAAGATTACCCGGGGCGGTGATTAGCGGCTGGCCCGAATTCGACCCTTCGTAATACAAGTTGTCGGTCCGGGAGACGAGGCCCTGGCAATTGATGAAGGTGGCAAGGGCGAGCTGGCCGAGAGGGCGACTGAGCCCGTTGGTGAAAACACCGTTGATGACCCCGTCGGCACCGGTATTGAAGCTGGTCAGGGTACCGGCCTCAAAGCCGTCCTGGAAGGTCATGACCAGGGTTGACATGTCGGTCGTCAAGCCGGTGAGGTTGCTGAAGTCCAGTTCGAAGCTCACGGGGTTTGAGGCTCCGCTGTTATCGCGGTCGATCTGAAGGATATTGTTGGTCACGTTCAGGAGGCGGCCGTTGTTGTCGAACTGGATGGTACCGGTGGCTCCGAGGACCGGCGTCGGATCCGTGTCGTCGGTGCTTTCGGTGTAGAACCGCCAGAGGGTACCGCCATCCGTCTTGCTTTCGAGGACAGCGGTCACACTGACCTGAATGGGCGTGCCCAGGGAGTCGTACACGAGGAAACTGGTATAGACGCTTTCGCCGTTGGCTTGCTGCTGTGGGGTGAACTGGAATGGACTGGCGGTGACGGTCTCGTTGGAGTTGCGGATTCCGACCTGGGCGATTTCGATTCGGTTATCGTAGCCGACGTTGCCTTCGATGATGATCGTTCCATCGGGTGGAGTGCCCAAGCCGCTGGCAACGGTAATGCCCGGCGTATTGGGTACTGCCGGATCGGCGTTCAGTCCGAGTTCGTTGTTCAGGAAAGTCAGGAAATCATCCAGGGTGCTGGCGGCATCAACCGTGAAGCTGGCCGTTTCAATCTGTCGGCCGCCCTTGCGGACATCCTGAAGGGTGATGACGTCGCCCACCGCGAAGAGGGCGCTGGTTGTGGAGACGGTGGGGTCGTACAGGTTGGTCAGCAGAGTTGCGCCGGTGGCGGCCGGTCCGCCGCTACCGTCGGTGAACACCTGCGAATAGAGAATCGTGCCTTGCGTGCCTATGGTCCCGTTGGCATTCAGATTGCCGTCGAAGGCGGCTGATGAGGTTGCCCGGGCGATGGTGAGCGTCCCCAGGGGGATGTTGAGGTCGACCAAGCGGGACCGATCGATGTTGAAAGCGGCATCAATGCCGTAGCCTTGAACGGGGTATCCGTCCGAGGTGACGAGGGTGTTGGAGGCATCGAGGGCGAACATGCCATCGCGGGTGTAAGCCTGCCTGAGTTCCGGCGTTCTGACGATGAAGAAGCCGTTGCCTTCGATGGCCATGTCGGTGGGCACACCGGTGGTCTCGAGGGCGCCGGACTGGAAGTTGCGCTGGATCGAGCCGACCAAAGATCCCATGCCGACCTGGGACGGATTCGTGCCGCCCGAGGTATTGCTGGGGGCGGATCCGCCGGAGAGCAT
>DAOOIV010000223.1 GCA_035384605.1 Phycisphaerae bacterium | reverse complement strand
CCCTACAACGGGAAAAGCCGGGTCGAGGAGATTCTTCGAAGCGAATGGGGCCGGCTGTTCCACAATTGGGAAAAGGTGGCGCCCGACGAGAACGGCTGGCCGGACGTCGGGATCGAGCCGGCCAAGCTCGACCGAAGTACGCTGCAACTGATCGGCAAGGCATTTCGCATCCTTGGCACATGCGTTTCCGAGGCCCCGGAAACCCGTCGGCTGCGCGGGCGGAAGATAGTCACCGCGACACGCTGACATTGCGTCGCACGGATACCGGACAAGGCCTCGTAGGCAGAGGCGTTTCAGTTCTCTCGAAGAGCGGCCAACAGATGGTATGGCTGTTGTGAAGGCACCCTGCTAATGGGGCCTGCGAAGGGGGTTTGTCTCAAGCACGGAAAGACCTGGGATCATCTGACCAGAGAACCTGCGGGCAAGCCGCCGGTGGTCCCCATGGCAGACCCCCGCCGTATCTGTAACGGCCCCCGAACTGATCGGAGCAGGTTACAGGGCCGCGCCGGGAATCTGGCGCTCCTGCCGGAAGATGGCGGTCGCCCCCGACGTATTCGTAGTCCCGCCTCAGGTGGAAGGATCGGCATCTGCCCCCTCTGCCCCACTGGCCGGAGTCTATCGGCTCTGGCTGGGCAGCAAAACCTCTTGCTTTGCCCAGAGGGAGACTGTATCATGAAGCTCCGATCAGAAGTCCTGACGTGTGCGATTCAAGAAAACGACTGATTTCAACACAGGGAGATTTCGATCATGGAAAAACCCAAAAGATCCTATTATCTGCCCGGCAAACTGGTGACGGCTTTTGACAAGGAGTGTTCGAAAGCGGGGTATGTCAAAGAGAAAGTCGTGGCGGCGGCCATGTTTGAGTTCTTGAACTCCAGCCCGGATCAACGAGCCGCGATGTTTGACAGGCTCGACAAGTTCCTCAGTAAGAAAGGTTGAAGTGAAAACCTGGCAAGTCGCGGCTCTTTTCTTTGTTCTCGCAGGTGCTCTGCGAGCCGAGTTTGCCATCCATGACGGCGATACGGTGGTGTTTCTGGGCGACAGTATCACCGCCGCCCGAGGCTACGGTAAGATCGTCGAGAACTATACGCTCCTGCGTTACCCGGACCGCAGAGTTCGTTTCATCAACGCGGGTTGGGGCGGGGACACGGCCGCCGGCGGCGCTGCCCGGCTTGAGCGAGACGTTCTGGGTCACGGGGCTACGCTGGTGACGGTGGCCTACGGCGTCAATGACATCGGCTGGGGCGGCAAGGCCGACGACGAACACAAACAGAAGTACCTCGACGGTATTCGGGACATTGTCACGCAATGCAGAAGTCGCGGCGTGCGGGTGTTCATCTGCTCGGCGGCGATCACCGGGGCTGACCCCGATAAGAGCGAAAACGACTATCTCCAGCGGATGTGCGATGAGGGCATGGCCCTGTCGCGATCTCTCGGCGGCGGTGCGATCGACGTGCAGCGATCGATGCGCGAGATCCAGAAGCGGATCTGGGCCGCCAACCATGAGGCGAAGGATGACAAAGACAAGCACACGCTGCACGCCGCCGACGGCATCCACCTCAACGATCTCGGCCAGTTGGCGATGGGATTCGCGATTCTGAAGGGCCTTGGGGCCCCGGCCGAGGTTTCTTCGGTGACGATCGATGCGGCCGCGGGGCGAGTTGCCGAGGCCTCTGGCTGCAAGGTTTCGGAGCTGAAGGTCACCACCGAGACAGTGGAGTTCGACCGCCTGGATGAGGGACTGCCGTTCAACCTTGGCCCGTTGGGTGCCCTGCAGTTCCGGTTCATCCCAATCCCCGACCAACTCAACCGATACATGCTGGCGGTGAAGGGGCTCTCGCCCGGCCGTTACCAGCTCACCGTCGCAGGCCGAGAGGTCGGCACCTGGCCGGTTGAAAGACTGGCGGAGGGCCTCAACATCTCCTCTGCCACACCGGACGGCTGGGTCCCGGGCGGTCCGTGGGACGCCCAGGCGGCCACGCTGATCATGCTGACCGACTCGCGGAACCAAATGGTGCAAGCCGAGAAGCTCTCGGCGATGTATCTGGGCGGTAACCCCAATCTTGGTGATGTTTGGCGAAAGATCACGGATATCAACGAACGGATGGAATCGCTCCAGCGAACCGTTGCCAAACCCGTGCCCTATCGATTCGTTCTCAAGCGGCTGCCGCCGGCCAGCCGGCCGTGACCGTCGCGAAAACGGGGCTCGGTTCGCTTCGCCGCCGGTCCGCCTGAAAGGGCGTGCCTCAAAGACGACGCCAGGGGGTGGCAGGCACCGGGCCTGGTCACGTGGCTGTCGACGTTTTCGTCCCGAAGTGAAACCCAGCAGGATGATTCGCGTATAATCCTTTTGATCGGTCATTCGACGGCCGGCATATCGATCCATCCGCGGGAGGCACGAGCATGGCGACTCTGCGGTCCAGGCCAGTCAAGCGGTCCGCTGGCCCCCTTTACCCCACCCGTCTGGAGATCCTGGCTGATCCGGATCTGTTGAAGCGTCACATCCCACCAGCTTGGCTGTCTCGGGGCGAGATGGCGGGTCTGTTGAGCGTGTTCCTGGCGGTCAACGGCACCGGTTGCTCGAAGGACCAGCCGGCTGGTTCGTCGGCCCGCCCGGCGGGAAATGACCTGGCCGGCAAGGCGGCCATCGTGGCCCCGATTTTCGAGCACGGCGAAGGCAGAGGAGCCACGGGCTGTGTCGTGGTCAATCCGCCAGTGTTCTTATCCGAGGAAGAGGCCTTGCAGGTGATTACTGAGGAACTGCAACAGGCCGGGCTGCACTTCTCGCAGCGAGACGTGCCGATGGAGGACGTCTCGATTCCTTTGAGGATAGAGGTGCGGAAGGAGGACTGGGTCACCGGGCGCGATGGCCTCACAGCGAAACCCGCCAGGACCCAGACGAGGTCGCTGAATTTGGACCTTGTGGACTCGACTCGCTTCGTGGCCGTCGAGTTTGTGTCTCAATCTGATCATAGAGAATCGAGGACCAACCATGACGATACGGACGATACAATGACGACCCTAAGGTCTTCCTCGGTGCAGGAATATGACTTCAAAGACACGGCCGCTTGGATCGCCAAATACGCGGGGGAACAGGGTCGGGGGCTGCGTCTGGGGATCTTCTATGATCCGATTGCGTGGCCCAAGCCGGCGTCTGATTCCGCGCAGCCGTCTGGCCTGACAGAAACACAGGACTTGGCCGAGTTGTTCAGGGCTGCCGTCCACGAGCACGATCGTATCGGGAGAATGACAAGCGAAGAACGTCTGGCGGAGTCCAAACGTCTTCTCCGCCTGCAGGTGAAGGACTTCGCGGACTGGCTCAAAGGGCAGGGAGTGATATGAACATGAGTCTCGAATGCGCGCCGATGAAGCACTGCCGATTTCCGGTTTACCCGACTCGTTTGGAGATCCTGGCTGATCCGGATCTGTTGAAGCGTCACATCCCACCAGCTTGGCT
>DAOOIV010000222.1 GCA_035384605.1 Phycisphaerae bacterium | reverse complement strand
GCGGATAGTCGGCCAAGGCCAGCCAGGGTTTGGCCGGTTTGCGGTCGTCGTCGGGAGCCGATCTCGTCACCGCCGACCCGTCGGCCAGCGCCGGCCCGATCCATGACAAGTTCAAAACAGCAACGAGACTTCGGATCATGACGGCATCACGGCCACACATCTTTCAGATCCTCCGATCGGTCGCTTGGGATGTTGTTGTTTCGCAAGATATCGGGGGTGAATTTCTCAACCAGCTTGGGTTCGAGGACGATTTTTGCCTCATTTTCCTCCTCGAAGCGGAAGACGACATAATCCTTATCCTTGCCGGCCTTGATCAGCTCGATGGCGTGGCGGAGGCTTTTTACGGGCTGGTCGTTGACGTGGGTGAGGACCGAGAGCGGGCTGATGCCGTAGCCCTTGGTGATTCTGTGCGGCAGGATGCCGCTGCAGGCGACGACGATCTCGTCGCCCGGCTCGACGCGGTCCTCATCGGCTCGTTTGAACAGCAGAGAGCCTCGCGACCCGAGCATGGCAACGTATCTGGGGGGGATCACCGAGACGAGTTCGGCCGTTGCCGGCGAGAACACCAGGCCGCCGTACAGGAAATAGGTCGGCCGTGTCCGGGTCATCCGTTGGATAATGCCATTGTCTTTAGTGATGGTCGCGACCTCGACCTCGGCTGGTTTGCCTTGTCGGATGAGCTTCAGCTTCACCGTGCTGCCGGGCGCCTTTTTGGAGATGAGATACCCCCATTCGACGCGGATGTCCTCAGCGATAGGCACCACTCCGAGGTTGTCGATTTCGACGCCGTCGCAGGCGGAGATGATGTCCCAAGGTTTGATCTTCTCCTTGAGATCCGGTTGGTCCACGCGGTGCACGACGACGCCGGTCTGCTGACGTTCGATGTTCAGGTAGCTGCGCAGGCTGGGATTTTCGAGCGTGGCGGTGCGGACGTCGATTTTTGGGAATCCGTCGTATTTTCCGTCGGTCTTGAAGTCGTCGATGAAATGCCTGACGACCTCGGCCGGGATCAGGTAACCGATGTTCTCGCCTTCGGGGAAGCGGCTGAAGACGATGCCGGCTACGGCGTCCTGGACGATAGCGGGGCCGCCGCTGTTGCCGGGGTTGATGGCCGCGTCCACTTGGATCCGCAAGGCGGCCGTGCCGTAGTTGTAGTTGGTCCATTCGATGCGGGAGACCACGCCTTCGGTAACGGAGAGCGTATCACCGCCGACGGGGTAACCGAGCACGTTCACTTTGGTTTTCGGCGGCGGAAGCTTTTCGGCCAGCGGGACCGGCTTGATGTCCTTGATTGCATCTTCGTCATCAATGGTGAGTATGGCGAGGTCGCAATCCTCGGCGATGTACTCGACGGTGGCATCGAGCTTTTCTGAAGACTCGTTGGGCTGGACATAGATTTGCTGGCTCCACGAGACGACGTGGGCGCTGGTCAGGACTCGCCCTCCTTCGATGATGACGCCGGAGCCGGTAACCTCCTGGGGCGGGGTGATCTCCCACGGGCGGAACATATTTGGGGGGCTCTTGGTCGAGAAGACCTTGACGACCGACTTGCGCACGTCATCGGCGTGGGCGGGGCCGGCCGGCAGGAGGCACACCGTCTGGGCCACAATCACGAGGGTAGTCAACCACCTTTTCATATTCTCTCCTTCACGGTGCCGGGTGGGAGCAATCACGAATATCGAGTGTACCCCGGTGCGTAGATCATCGTCGCGGCGTGGGATATTGGCAAGCACGCGGTGCTCCGCATGCGTCCCCGGGGCCGCTGGGCGCGCCTGTGATTAACCTCGGCAAGGGTATCAGGGGGTTGATCGCCCAACCTGGACCGGTCGGCATGCCCGCCGAGACTGTCACGCAGCCCGATTGCCGGTTTTCCCGGGCTATCGGCATGGTTATACTCGCGAGCGAGATACGGATTGCCTGTTGGGAGGATTTCTTGTCATGCGAGCGATTTCACTGATTTGCCTGTGGGTTGTGACGCCGGTGATTCCGGCGGCGGCCGGGCCGGCGGATCATGAGCGGGTCGCGCCTTCATCCAGACGGCCCAATGTGGTAATCGTTTTTCCCGATCAACTTCGCGCCTCGGAGGTCGGCTGCTACGGTCACGCGGTGGTGCGGACCCCGAGTATCGATCGTCTGGCAGCCACGGGCGTGCGAATGGAGTTTGCTTTCAGCAATTTTCCGGTTTGTTCGCCGGCGAGATCGATTCTTCTTTCCGGCCGATATGCCCGTTCCACGGGCGTGCTGCGCAATCAAGACAATGAAGCGGGACCGGGTCGGCCGACGAATCAGACGCCGACTCTGGCGGAGGTGCTTGCGGCGAACGGTTATGACACGGTTCTGATCGGCAAGTGGCACCTGGCGCCCACGCCTCAGGCGCTTGGTTTTCGCGAAAGCCTGCGGCCGAGGATGCGGCATCGCTACTTCAAGCAGACCTTTTTCAGAAACGAGGGCGAACCCTACATCTACGACGACTACGCGCCTTACCACGAAACCGAGGCGGCGGTGGAGTACATCCGCGGGCACAAGGATCGCCCGTTTTTTCTGTACCTGGCGTATGGTCCGCCGCACATGCCCGTTTCGGAGATGCCGGAGCAATACCGCAGGATGTACGATCCGGCCAAGGTTGTGATCCGCGACAACACCTGGGTCAACGGCAGACTGGCCTACGACGAGAACTGGTTCAAGATCTACATGTGGGATTTTCAGTATTATGAGCACAAGGACACATTCGGGCAGCCATTGCCGGCCGGGATGACCCTTCGTGAACTGACCGCCCTGTATGACGGTCAGATCACGGCGGTGGATGAGTGCATCGGCCGGGTGCTGGATGCGATTCGTCAGGCCGGGATCGAGGACGACACGATTGTGCTGCTGACCTCCGATCACGGCGACCTGCTGGGCAGCCACGGCCTTTTCAACAAGAACACGCACCACGAGGAATCGATCCACATCCCGATGATCTTCCGCTATCCGCAGCGGCTCAAGCCGGCGGTGGTTGATGCACAGATCGTGAGCCTGGTGGACGTGATGCCCACGCTGCTGGATCTGTGCGGGCTGGCGGCTCCGGATACCGTACAGGGCACGTCGATAGCCCCGGTTCTGTTGGGGCGGCGCAAGACGGTCGGCGAAAACGTTGCCCTCATCGAGACCAGCTCCGCCGACGGCGTCCGAGCGCTGAGGCACGTGTACTTTAACGATCGCAAGAAGGGCACCGAGCACCTGTTTGACGTAGCGGCCGATCCGTTCGAGTTGAAGGATCTGGCCAAAGACCCGGCCAGCCGCGAAGTGCTGGAGGCGCTTCGGGCCCGGGTGAAGGAGTGGAACGTCCGGTGTCCGAGATGGCCGACGGCCTCAAGTAGGAACTGACCATCAAGCTGCCGAGCCGGACCGCCTTTGCGGGCTGCAACCCAAACGTTCTGCGATCCGGAAACATGCGCGCAAGCCGCACAGATGTGTGGCCGTAAGGATGGAAAGGCGCATGCCCACGCAAAGCCGTGGGCATGGCACCCGGCGGACCTGCCCTACCTGCT
>DAOOIV010000221.1 GCA_035384605.1 Phycisphaerae bacterium | reverse complement strand
CGTGGTCGAGATCGGCAGGTCTCCGCCGCCTTTGGCGGCTCCGACCGTGCCCTACGTTGCTGCGACCGTGCCCTACCTTGCTCCGACCGTGCCGTACGTTGCTGCGACCGTGTCGTACGTTGGTTTGCAACTGTTTTGTCTTGCTGCGGCGGTGTCCTCCCATTTCATACGTGGTCAGACGCGAACCGCCTGCTATCGTCAGCGTCGCCCGGGCCTTCCCGCCACCCAGGTCTCCCATTTCATACGTGGTCAGACGCGAACCGCCTGTCCGGACCTGGCGGATTCCTTTTCGAGCAAGGCCATACGCACGGCCTCGCGGCTTTCACCTGGAGTGCTGATCGTCGGTCCGACTCCTCGCTCGATGCACCCGAGGAAGTAATCGATCTCGTTGTAGTACCCGTCGTTCGGGCCCATTGCGGGCGTTTCGGTGGAGCCGTCGTCCTTGAGGATTGTGAGCGGCTTGCCGCTGCTGAGGTCGAACAGCAGGGCGGCCTTCTCGAAGCGGGCGGTAAAGCCCATGTTGAAGCCGAAGGCGGGCGGCATGTCCCAGAAGCCTTCGATCTGGACGACGAGATCGGGCCGATAGTACCACAGCGAATGCACGCGGTCGGGAGATCCGTTTCGTTCACATATCTGGGCGGTGATCGTCTGGGGCGTGCCGAGCAGGTGCAGGGCCCAATCCGTGTCGTGGACGTGCAGATCAAGAACCGCTCCGCCCGACAGCTTTGGATCGAGGAGCCAATTGTTGAGTGAATAGGTGGGGGTGGCGGCCTGGCGGCGAAGGGTCAAAGCCTTGAGCCTGCCGAATCGCTTGTCGTCGATGGCCTGCTTGAGGTAGACGCATTCGGGCCAGAAGCGGATGCACTGGGCGATCATGAAGCGTCCCTTCGCTTTGACGGCCGCCGTCAGCATCTTGTCGCATTCTTCAACGGTCAGGGCCATGGGTTTCTCACACAGGACGTGCTTACCGGCGTCCAAGGCGGCGATGGTCATCTCGGGATGCAGATAAGTGGGAACGCAGATGTCGACCATCTGTACGGCGGGGTCGGCGAGCAGATCCCGCCACTCGGCATATTGCTTGATGTCACCAAGATCCCGCTTGGTTCCCTGGGCATCCGCGATGTTGCCTCCGACGCCCGACCAGTCTCCGGCGCGGCGCTGCGGTTCCTTGTCGCAGAGCGCGACGACCTTGGCCCGCCGGCCCATCTTCTCGTACTGGTTGAAGTGGTTTCGCCCGATGAACCCGGCTCCGATGAGACCGACTCCGATCATAATGAATCTCCTTGCATTCGAGAGGCGAGAGGGCAGATTCTCTTCACGCTGTCGCAGCGTGCCTCGGCTCCTTTCTTATCGCCGCGCCCCAAGCGCTTGGCGTTTGCCGCATGGCACGATACTCTACAGCGCCTCGCCTGACGATGCGAGAACCGTTCGGGGGATGAATGGCCGGGCGGTTGTCAGATGTTTCCGCAGGACTTTCGGGGGCACCGACGTCGGGATGAACATGATCAAAGTTGCGGTCACAGCGACGGAGTTCGACAAGGCGGCGGAGGTATTCCGGCAGGCTGCGCGTGTCGGCGTGGAATGCCTGAGAGCCCCTGCGGCGGAGGCCGAACTGGCGGTCTTTGTCCGTGCTCAGGGGGTGCGTCATGTCATTGTCGGCGTGGAGAAGTACACCGGAGTGCTGTACGAGGCGTTGCCGGCAGGCGCAGTGCTCGCCCGCTTCGGTGTGGGACACGACGGCATTGACAAGGACAAGGCGACCGCTCGAGGCGTGATCTGCACCAATACGCCCGGTGTCCTCGACGATTCAGTGGCCGAGATGACGATCGCCTTGATTCTGGCGGCGGCGCGGCACGTGGCGAAGGTTGCGGCGGAAGTCAAGAAGGGCGGGTTTGCGCCGATGGTGGGTAGCGAGCTGGCAGGCAAGACGCTGGCCGTGATCGGCTGCGGACCCATTGGGCGACGAGTCGCGAGGATCGCGGCCCGAGGGTTCGGGATGCGCGTCGTGGGATGCGATGTGGCCGACCTGGATATCGAGCGGATGAAAACGGAATACGGATTCGCCGAAACAGGCAAGGATTACGGTGCGGCGGTTGCGACCGCCGATTTCGTCAGCCTGCACATTCCGAGCACGCCGGCCACGCGGCACTTCATGAATCGCGAGCGGCTGGCGATGATCCCGGCCGGGGCGTGGCTGATCAATACGGCGCGCGGCGCGGTGCTCGATGAGGCGGCTTTGTTTGACGCCCTGTCGGAAGGCAGGCCGGCGGGAGCGGCATTGGACGTATTCGAGGCCGAGCCGTACGCGCCGGTTGCCCCGGAGAAGGATCTTCGCAAGCTGGATAACGTAGTGATGACTCCGCACGTGGGCAGCAGCACCCGCGAGGCGTGTAACCGCATGGCCGAGCGGGCGCTGCAGAACGTACGGTTGGCCGAGGCCGGCCGTTTCGGCGAGATGGATCTGCTTAACCCGGCCGTGATTGGGGGGAGGTCGTGATGAAAAACAAGTTGCGTCGGGCGCTGCTTGCTCGAGAGTTGTCGTTGGGTGGATGGATGCAGATCGGGCACCCGGCCTGTGCCGAGATCTTTGCCCGGGCGGGATTCGATTGGGTTTGCGTTGACCTGGAGCATGGGGCGATCGACCTGGAGACGACGGCGCACATTTTTCGCACGATCGACGGTTTTGATTGCGTGCCGGTGGCGCGGTTGCCGCTGAACGATCCGGTGTGGATTCACCGGGTCCTGGATGCCGGGGCCCGCGGGCTGATCGTCCCGATGGTCAAGACCGCCGCGGAGGCCGAGGCCGCGATCCGCGAGAGCAAGTATCCACCGCGAGGCGTGCGCGGGTACGGTTACAGCCGGGCGAACATGCACGGTATGGATTTCGCCGAGTACATCGTCTCGGCCAACGAAGAGATCGCCATGGTGATGCAGATCGAGCACAAGGATGCCATCGCCAACATCGATGCGATTCTGGAGGTTCCGGGCGTCGACGGCGTGTTCATCGGCCCGCTGGACCTGAGCGGCTCGATGGGCATTACCGGCCAGCTCGACCATCCCCAGATGGTCGCGGCGCTCGACAGGTACCGGGCTGCCTGCAAGAGCCACAAGGTATCAGCCGGCACGCACATCGTCCGGCCGAACGAGCAGAATATCCGCAGGGCGATCGACGAGGGCTACACGCTGATCGCCCTGGGGCTGGACAACGTGTTTCTCGACGAGGGATCGAGGGCCAGTCTGAAGGCGGCAGGGCGGTAGGGCGGGCTTTGACTGCCAGGGACCTGCTCGGCCCGGCATCCCTTCCGGGCCGCCTCGCGTGGCGGGGTTTTTCCGCGTGCGGCAGGAATGAGGATGGGAATCCTCCATGGGGAAGGCCCCAGAATGGATTCTGGGGCCAGCGAATGGGAATCCTCCATGGGGAAGGCCCCAGAATGGATTCTGGGGCCAGCGAATGGATTCTGGGGCCAGCGAATGGGAATCCTCCATGGGGAAGGCCCCAGAATGGATTCTGGGGCCAGCGAATGGATTCTGGGGCCAGCGAATGGGAATCCTCCATGGGGAAGGCCCCAGAATG
>DAOOIV010000220.1 GCA_035384605.1 Phycisphaerae bacterium | reverse complement strand
GACGATGTCCGACTGCCCGCTGCGGGCGAGTTTCACGGTGGTCTGGCCATTCACGAAGTTCGTGCCCGTGATTGAAACACTCGCCGTTGTGCCGCGAACCCCGTAATCTGGGGTGATAGTGTCTGCTGATGGGGGATTGAAGCAAGTCGTTGTCGTTAACATCAATCCGTCCACATGCAGCGCCCAGCCAGTTGATCCGGCATTTATCCACCGAAACAGGACTGTCATGCTTGTGCCCGATGGGGTGGCGTTTACCTGGAAGGCTTGCCAATCCCTGCCGCCCTGTGACTGTACAACTTTGGCCTCGGCCAGCTTAGGGCTGCTCGGTGAGTCGCCATCAAGCAATTCAGCGGTGACGGTGAGGGCGCCCCAACTGTCCATGTGCCCCATAGCCCAGTAGCCGGTGAGGCTATAGGAGATGCCCGGAGTCAGGTCGTTTACAGTCTGATAGAAGGTCTGGCCCGGGTACCCAACGCCGCCCCACCCCTGCACGGAAGCGCGGGCGCCGTCACCATCCCGCGGACAAGTGGGGATATAAAGGGTGTCGTTTCGATTAGCGAGGTTAGTCCAATTCGTCACGGCAGCGGTGTCGCGCGCACAACTGGAAGCGACGGCTGGTTCGTCAAAGCTTGGGTTAAGCAGCAGGTTCTGTCCGTTACTGGCCGCACTCAGGACCAGCAACACTAGTGTCATGCCAATCATGCGATGCATCTGTATCCTCCTTCTGTCTCTTGTCCTATCCATTCACGGCCCGACGTTGTGTCGAGCCATCCATTACATTGGCGGCTGTTGATTCGACCGAAAGGCGATCATTGTGCCCTCCATAATGGAACGACTGACCTTGCGTATCCCGCATGCTGCGAGAACGACTCTCGGGCGAGCGCTCTTGCTGGCATCTTCCTCTGGTGCTGGCTGGCTCCAAGGCGTCCGCGACAGCGCCTCAGCCACGGAGACCCAAAGAAAACAAGCCATCGATTCCGGTCTTCCGGCAATCGGCCATCGATCAGAGGCGGGGTCCTACAGGTCGCCCCTCCAAAGATCACGGTTCGGTTGTCCAGGAGGTCTCCGAGTTCGACGCACTCGCACCTTGTGGACGTCACGAGTCACACCGAGACTCGCACCCCTTGTGACTCTTGGCCGCAGACCGAGTATCTGCACCGCTTAGACCCGCCCCTTCGCATGCTTGGCAAAGCGTTCCTTACAAGTTACGGGGCAAATCACGGCAAATCACATAGTATTGTACCTTCCAGGTCGGATGTTCGTCAATGAAAGATTTGAGAAGAGAGTTCTTTTTCATCAGTCCGATTCATGATCCTCCGTTTTCAGTCGGAAGACGGAGTATCTGATCGAGTTCGGGCGTTTGCTTTTTCGTCCCATAACTCACGATGGGTGCATGTTTAAGAAGCGAGGGCGACGTACTTCATTGGCAGCTAGGGGCTGGTCCGAACTGCCGAACGCGACGGATCGCCGTCTCTCTGTCGCACCCGGGCGGGATGTGCCTCTCTGTGCTGCAGCAGGCAGTCGTTCCCAGCTTGCTTGAACCAGGGGCAAAGTGCACCAAAGGGTCGGGTTTGCGGTCCGTGGACATTAGATGCATCCCTGAGAGCTCTCAGGCGGAATGGACTGCTTGATCGTCCGTCTCGGTCTGGACGAGAACGGGCCATATCACGAAGTCGCACGCGGCAAGGTGGTCGCCCTCTTTCGGTCCGGTGCGTGACAGCGAGCCTCCAGCCGCTTCCTTCCGGTCGGGGTTCCGAACGAGTCACTTGTAAGAGCCGCCCCGTTTCCCAGCGTATCTTGTCGGCGACCCGCTCTTGGGCGTCGCGGTCGGCAAGCTTGCGTTTCCGGGACTTTCGGGCAACGATTCGGATTTGCATACGGCCGGATTGCGGCTTGCGGGATGGGGCGAACCCCGGATGGGCATGCGAAATGCGTGGCTCAGGCGAAATCGAATGCACGGTGGCTGGGCGTCATTGACCAGGCCGCCGCCGATGGGGCCTGTGGCCCGTGGTAATGATTATTGAGGAGGTTTACCGTGGGGCAAGTATTGAACAGGCGTACGTTCCTGGGGGCTTCGTTGGCCTTTGCCGGCGGGCTGGCGACGAGTGCGAGTGCTGCTCACGGCGAAACGGAGAGCGCTGCCGGCGGGCAGTCAGGCGGGCAACGCGGCAGGCAAACGAGACTGGGGCTGGTCACGTACAACCTGGCGGCGGACTGGGACCTCGATGCCCTCATTCGCCGGTGCCGCGAGGTCGGCTTGTCGGCAGTGGAGTTCCGGACGACGCACAAGCACGGGGTCGAGCCGTCGCTATCCAAGGAGCAGCGCAAGGAGGTGCGGAAGAAGCTGGAGGACAGCGGGCTGAGCGCATGGAGTCTGGGTTCGGTTTGTGAGTATCACTCGCCCGATCCCGTGGTCCTGGCCAGGAACATGGAGGACAGCAGGCGGTTTGTGGAACTGGCCGCCGACATAGGTGCCAAAGGTGTCAAGGTGCGGCCGAACGGCCTGCCGAAGGAGGTCAGCGAAGACAAGACTTTGGAGCAGATCGGCAAGTCGCTTCACGCCGTAGGCGAGATGGCCGCGGCCGCCGGGGTAGAGATCTGGTGTGAAATGCACGGGAGCGGCACGGCCGAACCGTCGCGCATGCGCAGAATCATGGACGTCGCTGACCATCCGAAGGTGGGCGTGACATGGAACTCCAACGGCGTGGACGTCAAGAACGGCTCGGTGAAAGAATCGTTCGAGCTGATGAAGGGCAAGATCTATTGCGTGCACATCAACGATCTGGTGGGCGGATACCCTTACCGCGAGCTGTTTTCGCTGCTCAACCAGGCCGGTTATGACCGCTCTGCCCTGATCGAGTGCCCGGCTCTCAAGTCCGGCAACGCGGACGATACCGTACGCTTTCTCAAGTACTACAAAGCATTGTGGGAAGAGTGGTCGAAAACGTAGGACGGCGGCCGAAAGGTCCGCGGCTGTTGCGGCATGGGGATGCCGCGGCCGAAACACCGGCACTTGGTTGTTGGCCGAAAGCCGACGGCCACCTGCTCCTGCCGCAGTGGCTGCACTACCCTCGGTCCGGGACCGGCGAGGATGCCTTGAAGGCATTCGCGTTTGTTGTTTTCCTCATCTTCCCAGGTTCCTGAACAGGTAGAGACCTTCTTTGCCGGGGGCGACGATGTCCTTCCATCCGTTGCCGTCCACGTCGGCCACCCACAGGTAGATGCCGACGCCGCTGGCCTTCGAAGCCGGACCATAGTCCAGTGTTACCCGGCGGAACCTGCCGCCGTCGATCTCGAAGTAGTACGTGCCCACGGGGTCCATCGCTCCGGGATCGCGTCCGAGATGCGCCCGGTACCGCTTGCCGGTGATCAACTCCACCTGCCCGTCGTTATCGATGTCCGCCAGGACCAGGTCATGGTACTGGGAACGGTCCGGGTCAATTGGGTGTTTGATCCATGTCCTCTTGCCATCCGCACCAGTCTTCTGTTCCCACCAGTTCAGCCCGTAGCCGTGTGCCTGTCCCTCGATCAGATCAGCCCTGCCGTCTTTGTTGACGTCGTACACCAATACCGGGCAACTCGTGGTGCCCAGGTTGAACTCTTCGTGAAGCGTCCATGCCTGCCTGTAGGGCTGGTTGGGAGCCTCGATCCATCCGTTGGGAATGATGAAATCGCCTCGGCCGTCTCCGTTGACGTCGCCAAAACCGAAGCCGTGTCCGCAGCCGCCTTCCTTGATCACGTGCTTTTCGAATCTGCCGGTGCCCTTGCCGTCG
>DAOOIV010000219.1 GCA_035384605.1 Phycisphaerae bacterium | reverse complement strand
GCGCGCACGGCCGCGAGGTAATGCGAGGAGATCCACGCGATCTGCCCGTACCAAGCGGCGTCGAGGGTGTTGTATTGGGCGCCGTCCAACAGTCCGTCGTGGTCGGTGTCGCGGCTCATGAGCAGCTCAACCGACTTGCGTACTCGCGGCCAGATGCGGCGCAGGAAACCGTCGTCTTTGGACATCTGGTGTTCGCGATAAACTCGCAGGATCGTGCCTGCCTGCCCGTCGACCGCCAGTTCGCGATGAGCCTCCGCCCGGTAGTGAATGATCCCCGTCGCATCGTCGAACGCCAGGCCGAAGTCGATCATCTCCCGCGTGCTGCGTTCGAGGGCAGGGAAGAGCCGGCCCACTGCCTGGGCATACTGCCAAACGTGCGTGCAGGTGCCGCCGCAGCAGTAGTTGCCTTCCCAGCCGTAGAAACGGCCATTGTCGAAGCGATAGCAGGTCGCCGTGGCCAGCGTGGAGATGTTCGCCAACGTTCGATCCAGCAGCCAGTAGGGGAGCGTCGAATCGTACCAGGTGTCGCGCCAGAGGCGCGTCTGCGACAAGAGCCGATCGAACTCGCGGGCCACGTAACGCACGACGTCCGCCGCGTCGCGGAAACGCGTGCCATAGAATCTCCTCAGGTTTCGCACGTTCTCCAGGAACGGCAGTGAGTCCCACCACAGGCCGTCGAAGTGCCAGGCGAGAACAAAAGTGAATTCCACCTCCTCGCCTGCCGCCAGACGCCTCTTGCCGCCGATCGCGCCGATCAGCCTCTGGCCGAAGTCGCGGCTCGCTTCGGCCCGGCCATCCTGCGCCTTGAACAGAGGAATCGGAAACGGGCCGGCAGGCAAATCGGCGTCGGCGAAGACGCCCTCCGAGTTACCCAGGAGAGCGAGGGCCATCGTGCCGTCGTCAGGTTGCTGCTCCGGCATCTGGAGTTCGTCCTTCTGCCCGTCAGTAAACACAATCTCGTCAACGCCGATGTTGCCCCAGGCATCCTTGACGCCGTCCATGACCTGCAGGCGGGCCTGCTTACCGGCGAACTCACGGACGTCAAAATGCTCGATCCGCATGCGGTTATTGTTGTGGCCGGCCGCGCTGCGGACGACCGCTCCGTCAACCAGCAGGTTCACGCATGTCTGACCTGGATGAGCGCCCCCGCCGATGCGAAAGCGGATGTAGTGGCGCTCGACAGTGAATTCCTTGCTGGTCATGCTGCCGATGTGGGAATCCGTGGCCGAGATGCCGCCCCCGCGGCGGGAACTGTGGGAGTTTACCACCCGCTGGCCGTGGGCGTTGACGTCGCCTTGATAGGAGGCGATCTGCGAAGTCGCGATCGGCCCGTCACCGAACGCCGTGCCGGTCACGCTCCATTTGTCGTATGTCTCGGACTCGAAATCGTCGAACACGATGTCCGGCCTGGCCTCCGCGACCGGCTTTGATGCCGCCGGATTGGCCCGAGCCCGACATTCGAGCACGGTCATAGCTGGCTGCCGCAGAATCCGGTTCTCACGCTGCCCCCGCCCAGGCTGTCCCGACGCCAGGCATACGCCGTTCTGGAGCCAGCCACCGAGCTCAACCTCGACCGGCGAGTCACCGATATTGCGAACCGTGTATCGCAACACCGTGGCCGGTAAACCGGAGTCGTCTTCATTCAGTGGGACGAAGGGCGAGAATGCTTCGAGGTTGACCACCACCGGCACGTCGACGTCTCGATATTCGACGAGACCGATGGGATATTCCCCTCGAAAGCGAACGTCCCGGAAGCCGCGTTGATCCAATGGCCGGATCTGGGCGCGATCTGTCGTGACGACTCGAATCGCGAAACCCTGTTCGATCGGCGATTTCACCTCCGCCGGCTTGGCATAGTGCGGACCGCTGCCGTTTCGCCATTCCTGGGGCGCGGGCTGGTTGAAGATGTCCCAGTGCCACAGCCGCCCGTCGCCTCCCAGGTAAAGCTGCCCGGTGCAGATGCCGCCGATGGGCATACCGATGTGTTCCAGTTCGCCGGCGGCAGATCGGTATATGGTGGGGGCGCCGCGCTCAAACAGCGAACGAACCCACAACGGATCGAGCTTCTTGTCCGCCGGAACAGGAAAGTCGGTCACATCGGCGGGATTAAACGGCCCGGCGATGGCCCTGATTGCGCCTGTGCCCGCAATGGCCAGGCCTGTTGAGGCAAGGAAGGCCCTGCGGCTCATGTCATGGCTGCTGGAGCATCGACTCTCGCAACAACCCTGAGGAATAGGATTGGGGTATGGCTCCTGGAAAGTACCAGTAGAACCCGCCCCGGCAGGGGCGCCGGTGTGTAGCCAGGGGCGTGAGCCCCTGGAAAAAGTGCCGCATGGGTCAGTCAGCCCCAGCGGGGCGACAGGTTCACGTTGGTGGATCGGACCTTCTGTCGCCCCTTCGGGGCAAGATGGCTGCGGGTGTGTCGGAATCGCGGGAGAGTTGGATAAGGGGTGCCGAGTTACATCCATCTGCTTTGCATTATCGTTGTCGTTGGCGCCGTTGTTATCGCTCATCTCTCGAGTAATCTCCATTTTCCGACTGTCGGCGTTGCCGGATCCTGCCTTACCTGTGCCGCTCGTATCGGACAATCCTCGACCCCGGCCGGCCGCGAATCTCCACCGGCAGGCCTTCTTTCATGAGCGCTTGGCTACTGATGCTCACCGGTTTGTCGGTGTCCAGGTCGGTGACGATGTACGTCGCATCTGCCTGCAGGCTGCAGAGCGGGAACCGTGCCGACTCACAGATACTCTCTCCGCGGCGAAACGCCTGCACCACGCCCTCGCCCTTCTCCGGAAGGTCAAACTGCCATGCCATCCAGACGTCGTTGGCAACGTTGTATGGCGTGAGCGGGTAGTAGTCTCCTTCGAGCATGCACGGCGCCACCTGTTTCCAATCACTCATGACCCGACGAGCCCGCTCATAGTCATCTTTCTTGTCGCGCATGTCGTAACAGCCGGTGATGTGCGGGCAGAAGCAACTGCGAGAATCATACATTCCCTCGCGGCTCATCCCCGTCCCATAAAACGGCAGCCAGAACGAAAGCCCGTACGTGTGATTCTGTTGACCCACCGGCTCGAGGATATAGTCGCTGCGTAGCAGGGGAACGGCTCGCCGCATCGTCTCCAGGTCGTTCCGACGGCCGCCCGAGGCGCATGAGTCGATCAGCATATCGGGGTGTCGGCGCCGCAACTCGTCCCAGTACGCCAGGTAGCCCGTGACATAGCGGATCTCGGTGATGCCTTGGCGATCGGGCGCATCGTTGGCTCGCCATCGCCCGAGCGGGTCGGTATTGAAATCCTGCCGGTACAGGTCGATGCCCTGGTCGGTCAAGAGCTTGTCCACATGGTTGGTCAGCCACTCGCGTGCGGTGTCGTTGCCGAGATTCAGCAGTTTGTCTGCCGGTTTCGACCGATCGGCCACGTCCTGGTTCGGGTCGGCCGGTGGACCGAGCAGCCAATCCTGATGATTCCTCCACAGCCACGTGCCCGGCGTTACCCGCTCGGGCTCAAACCAGACGATCGTCTTGATGCCCTTGCTTCGCGCGTGATCGCTTATTGCCCGCAGCCCGTTGGGGAAGCGCTTGTGGTCCACCTCCCAGGTGCCTGTGTTGGGCCAACCGGCTGCATGGTAGCGAGGGTCGTTGGGATACCATCCTGCGTCCATCCACCAGTAGTCCAGCGGCAGACGCTCTTCGACATAGCGGTCGACGAAGAACTTCTGATTCTCCTCGTTTGCGTTGATCATCTCGCCGAACTGGTGTGAGCTGCACGCCGCCGTTTGCGCC
>DAOOIV010000218.1 GCA_035384605.1 Phycisphaerae bacterium | reverse complement strand
GGTTATTGATGATGTCGATGGCGGTGGCGAAGCGGGCGCGATAGCCCGCGTGGCAGGCGGCCAGGCCCAAGGCGATCGCGGCGTGCGTTTTGCCCCACCCGCACAACCTGCCTGAGTGTCTCACCGTCGAGCGCCTCGGCATTCGCCCGGCGACGATTGGCGCCCCGAAGGGAGAACTCATCCACCGAGCTGATCCGCAAGCTACAAGAGAATGGCTCGTGTGAGCTTTTAGTCTCTTCCATCGGGACTGGTGCGCATTTTGCGCGCATGTTTCTGGATCGCGGTACGCTTGGGTTGCGGCCCGCAAAAAGGCGGTCCGCCTTAGCGGCTTCTAGCCTCCCAATTCCTCAATCGCAATTCGCTTGCACTCGATCCAGCGGTCTCGGGTGTTCGGGCCGTTCATGTAGTAGACGACCACGACATGGCTGTCGTCGGCCAGGCAGACGCTGGGGTAGCCGAGATCGGTGTTGACACCGGAGGCGGCGATCACCAGTTCCCGGTGCACGTCCCACGTCTTACCGCCATCATCGCTGACGCATGCTCGCACGCCGAAGGGCTGATGCCGATAGCCATAGACCAGGAGAACGCGTTTGTCGGGCAGCCGTACCAGGTCGGCCGGGTGCCCGATCAGTGGCAACCGTTCGGCCGGCGACCAGGTGAGACCGTCATCACCGGATCGAGCGGTGAACATGTGGTCCTGGGCGTTGGCGGTCCGCATCACCGCCACGATGGTGCCGTCGGCGTTTTCGACCAGGGCCGGTTCCTGCATGGCGATCTTGCCACCGGGGTCGACGGCCATAAGGATCTGCTCACTCCACGTTTTGCCGCCGTCGGCACTGCGAAAAACATAGGCCTGGTCGACGGGCTGCGATTTCGATCGCCCGTAAACCGGCAGCAGCAGCGTGCCTTTCGATGTTTCGATGGCCGACGACGACGTGGCGAGCAACTGTTCGGCCTTAACTCCCATGTCCCTGGGCTTCAGTTCCCAAGTGAGCGAAGCGGCCTTGCCCCAGAGCGTTTTCACCCCGCCGGGTTCGGCATAGTCGCCCCACGCTCCGCGGTCGACTCGCCGGGCGTACGGGGGATTATGCTGCTTGACGTAGGCCTCGCTGCGGCCGACCCAATTGAAGAAGCTCAGCAGCAAACGGCCGTCGCGAAGCGCCGCAACCGATGGGTCGTTCTGGCAGTCCGGGTCGTCATAGATGACAAATGGCTTGGACCACGTGCGGCCGCCATCATCCGAAATCGAGCCGACGATGCGGGCATCCGCTTCGATGTGGCGGATCTGCTCTGGATAGGTCGCGTCGCGAAAGACGCACAAGAGACGCCCGTCGGGCAGCCGCTCGACATCCGGGAAGGACGTGTATCGCGCCGGGTCGCGGAACACCGTGATCGGTTCTCCGCCGATCGTCCGGAGATCGTCTGGTCCTGAGGCGGGCTTGCTCGTCTGAACGATTCTTGGTGCTGTTGACGCGGTCTTGCTATTGCTCGGCGGTCCCATCTCGGGAAGTGGCGCTTCGGCGAACCGCTTCCACAGCGGATCGATACGCTCGGGTTCCGGTACGCCTGCGTGGACCCATAAACCATAACGCAGCCGCAGAGGCGCTTCCGGCCGGACATTCAGCGGCTTGGTCAATGTCAGGCTGGCACCCATCCAGCCGTCGTCGCGCACGTGGAAGGGGACCGGATGATTTGGGTTCGCCGGGTGGTCCATCAGGGTGATGCCACCTGTGGCGTCGGCCGTGACCGGTCCGCTGTAGTCGACCCACCGGGCGGGTTTGCGAAAGACCTCCTTCTCGTTTCGCAGCCCCTGCGAGTTGAGAATCCGCCCGCCCCCCTCACGAACACTGATGGTCTTGACCATGCGCACGCCGATCAGGCCGAACGGACTGGTATTGAGCGTTACCTCGCTGTTTGGGGGAGCATCGAGCCGGATGTCGATGAACATCAGCCACTCCTTGTCGCCGAGCGGCTCGACCGCGATGCGGCGCTGCTCGATCATCAGTGTTTTGCCGTCAGCGTCCTGCCACGCATTCATTGAGAGCAAGGCTGCCTGCTCAGGACCGTCCTCGTATCGAGAGACACCCTGGCAGACGATCCGGGCGTTACCATCTACCCAGAAATTGACGCCGTTGACGTTCTGATGGGAAATCCAGACGGAGTTGTGGTGGCTGTGGCCGATGGGGTCCTGAGGGGGGGCCATGCCGGCGTAGCTGCACCCGGCCGGGCCGACCAGCGGGAACAGGAACGGCCGGTTGAGCGTCGGGCCGAAGTGGTAGCGGGTCAGTTCACGGCCGTGATGCTGAAACGATGCCTGAGCATACGGCAGGGGGATTACCATGACTTCAGGAACCGGCTTGGCTTCCGGCAACCGCTCGTCGCCGAATGAAACGGGTGTTGCCAGGCCAACTGCCACGGTTGCGACAAACGTGATTCTCACGATCATTCGGCGTCCTCCTGTGAATGGGGGTCCCAGTATAACATTGGGGGCGGGTTGTTGCCTGTGATCGGCCTCTCGTCAGGCAGAGCACTTGTCCGTGACGATATGTGTCTCACCAGTTGTTGATATCGTCTGCTGTGCCGTCGACGCCGTCCGGGCCGGCGCTCCAGAGGTCATAGTGCCCGAGGTTCTTGACGCCAGGCGACTTGTAGCGGAGCGGTCGGCCCCAGGTGTCTCTGAGTGTGCCCGGGTTTTCAACGTAGGGCCCTTTCCACCTCGCCCCTGCTTCCCCGGAAGGCCGCACCACAAGGTCATCGAGCGAGGTCGGATAGGCGCCGAGGTGCAATTGGTACAGTGCAAGCACGCTACTGAGTGAGGCCATCTCGGCTTTGGTTTGGCTACTGCCTCCGCACCCAGTGCAACAAGGGGCGGTCAAAGTCACGAATGTCGAATATAGCATGGGACAGAGCGTGATCGAGGCCAGCGTGACGAGGATTATCAGGGCGGAGTTTGGCGGCACTGTCCTTCGAGCCGAAGCGTAGTTCAGAGTCACGGGTTCAGTGTGCGGATCGTGTTCCATGGCTCGATTCCCTATCCCGTTCCATGCGGATCATGGATCGTCTAACACCCAGTTGCAGATGTCGTCGTCGGTCCCGTCCTCGCCGTCTTTGCCGGCGCTCCAGAGGTCATAGTGCTGGGGATTGTGAATTCCGGGGTTCTTGTACAGCAACTCTTGTCCCCAGCCATCCCTAAGCGTGTGGACGCTGTCCACGTAAGGCCCGCGCCAGACTTCTTGTGACATCCCTGGGGGCAAGCGGCACAGGTCAGCGAGCGAAGTCGGGTATGAGCCTACGCTGCGGTGGTACGACTGGAGAGAGTCCGCCACTGTGTCCAGACAAACGCGGGTGACGCGAACGGACGCGTCAGGACCTCCGTTCAGCCGTGGCCTCAGGAACATCACTGCGAAGAGAAGTAACGCAGCAACGATCAGCAGGAGGAACGTCTTCTCTCGCGTGCTGCATCGCCGGGGACTCGGCTCTGGGCCGTAGTTCATCGTAAACAGTTCTTCTCGTTCGGGTGGCTCCATCGCGCACTTCCGCCTCTAGACTGAGGTGCTCTCAGGGAAGTCCCGACCAGCGGCCCACCGATTCCAAGAGCTTGTACAACCAAGATCACGATCGGATGCACGCGCGGGATAGATGGCCCAGGTCCGAAAGCACCTGGGCTGCTTGGGAGAAGTGCCGACGAGGGCGTCGGCACTTGTCTGGACCGGCTCTGCCAATAGCTCACAGTTGAGAGCTAACCCAAGTTGAACAGCCAAAGGCGATTCCAGGTTTTTTGGGGGGTGTCGAA
>DAOOIV010000217.1 GCA_035384605.1 Phycisphaerae bacterium | reverse complement strand
GACATGTGCTCGGCTCCGTTGATCCGCTGGTCGCGCCTCCCCAGGCTGTTCGATGACTTGTTCGACGAAACAGCGCTTCACGCCGCCGGCGCCCTGCCTGTGGACGTCCGCCAGGAAGGCGACAAGTGGATCCTCGAAGCCGAGGTGCCCGGAATCGCCCGGGAGGATCTGAACATTACGGTGGAGAACGGCGTACTGACCATTGGCGGCAAGTACGCCCAGGAAGCCGCAAAGGAGAACGCCGAATACTACGTCCGCGAACGACGGACCGGCGAGTTCTCGAGATCCTTCCGGCTGCCGGAAACCGCCGACAGCGAGAACGTGACGGCGCAACTGGCCAACGGCGTGCTTACGCTGACGATTCCGACGCGGGAGGACGCCAAGCCCCGCCGAATTGAACTGAAGTAGGCTCACGGCGAGCACGCGGACAGGGGCATCCGGCAGGTGTGTTGCCTGCCAACCGCGTGCATCGCATGAGGTTGTTCGTCACCGGGACGGTGCGGTCGGATGAAGGGACGTCATTCGGCCGTGCCGTCTCCTTTTTTGTTGCCGCGACAGTTGCCCAAGGCGATCCGGGCGTTGCGTCTGAGCATTTCCAACGTTGCCCGCTTCATCGCGCTGCCCCTCAAGAACCGATCGTACTGGTCGGCGTCAAGCTTGCACAGATCCGAAAGAAGAGGCGATGGCACAAGCGGGTTCCGCACGTTGACTGATTCAGCGGCTTGACCGGCTGCATGTCGATTCCACGGGCATACTTCCTGGCATACGTCGCAGCCGAACACCCAGTTGCCCATCCGCCGCGATAGCTCCTCCGAAATCTCGCCTCGATGCTCGATGGTCAGATAAGAAATACAGCGGGAGGCATCCATCTGGTAAGGCCTGGTCAGGGCCCCCGTCGGGCACGCCTCCACGCACCGCATGCAGTTACCGCAAAGATCCTTGACCGGGAGCGTCGGTTCCAGCTCCAGCGTGGTGATGATCTCGCCCAGCATGAACATCGACCCGATCCGCGAATCGATCACCATCGTGTTCCGCCCGATCCAGCCGATCCCCGCGGCGGCAGCCCATTCTCGCTCGATGATCGGGGCGGTATCCACGCACACCCGCGCACGCAGCGGCTCGCCCATGACTTCCCGCAACCGGTCGCCAAGGCGACGCAACCTATTGCGAACCGCCCGGTGATAGTCCCGCCCCCACGCATACCGCGCCACGCGCCCCCGAGGTTCATCACTGGCGGGCTCGGAGCTGGTCTGAGGACCATCGACGCCGTGCCGTAGGGCAGCGTCGAGGTCGCCGCGGCGACCGAGACCTGCCGAATGGTTGCCCGAATGGTTGAACGTGGACCCGGAGGTCTCCACTGCCTCCGGTGGCTCCGACCATGCCCTACCTCTTTCACAGGCCCTTTCGAATGCGCGTGCCTCGCCTGCCAAGCCCCCATCCCGCCACGCTACCACGATAATCGACCGGGCCCCCTCAAGCAGCAAGCGCGGATCTGCTCGCAGATCCTGCCACCGGGCCAGGTAATTCATCGAGCCCGCGCAGCCCCGCGCCAACCATTCACGGAAATACCCGGCCCGGGCCAACGGCACGGCCCTGACCACCCCGACGCGAACAAAACCCGCCTCCAGGGCCAACTCTCGAACCAACACCGTCTTCTCCGCCGGCGTCATCCGCCTCATCGTATCTCCGAGCCTGCCTGAAACCCATCTTATCTAAACTCCCAAACCCAGACTCCCAACCCCGAACCCTTGCCAGGCCACCGGAAGCCGATACTCTCAACCCGTACGGCGCCGCACAGGCCCCGTCGCCCCACCCTGACCTTCACGGCCCCCCGCCCGCTTCTTACCCCCTTCATTGACACGCCCTGTCCGATCATCTACGGTTACGCCTCGCGCCCGGACCAAGGCGCGCCCCGGACCCGGGGCAGAACGGGTCAACAACAGCCAGAGGCAGCAGCATCCAGGCATGTCAACCGTCTTCGACTACGATTGGTTTACCGGCACGGCCTTCGAACAACAAAAAGCCGTGGCCCGCGAGTTGTGCGCCCGAAAAAAGTTTCCCGGCGTCACCCAAGATCACCCTCGCTACCAGGACTACCACAAGTTCCTCAGCGAATTGGAAACCAGGGTCCTCATCTACCTCCGCGACGGGTTCAGCTACGAAATGAAACAGCTCGTCGACCTCGGACTGCGGGCCATGCTCACGTTCGAGTGCGAGCCCGTCGACGAGCAGTACAAGGTCGGTGCGTTTGTCGTCTCGGCGCTTTTTGAGGAAATCGTACGAGTCGAGGTCTTCGCGGTCCATCCATCGGAAAAGCCCGAAGACACGCCCATGATCACCGGGTTTCGAAGCCGGCCGAGCGAACCGTTACCTCGCGACGACGGCCGCGAACCGTAACCGCCGACGGCCTGGTTCCGCGCGTCCGCCGTCCAGTCTGTGGGCAGCGCTGCCTGCCCCTGTCTTCTGCTGCACCTTTCGCGTACGCAGCGTAAATCACGCCCGACGCCCCCTGCCCGTCTCCAGCCCCCGCTACCACCCCCTGCCTGACCGAACGGCCGCCCCAACCACCCCGGAGCAGCCTGCCGGACCGCGGTCCATGCGGAACGACAATCCATGGCATCTTCGGGCCCGCGTCTCCATCTCGCTCGTGAGGTTAAGACCGCCTTGCCAAGAGGACCGTCATGACAGCTCTTCGGACGGTCAGTGACTACTGCGTCTTCGCCTGTGCGTTGGGTTGCGATGCACTGCTGCCGGGACGTTTTTCGCCCCGCTCCTCAGTTGTGGCGTCCACTTGAGCCCACACCTTATCCAAGGCATCCGCGACGGTGGTCACGTTACGGTCCGTCCTGCCGAAGTCCGGGCCGATTTGCCCCTTGGCTTTGCTGTCGATAAAAATCTTGGTCGTAGTCGGAGTCACCTGCTGCACTTTCAGTATTACCTCGTCGCCGGCGATCATGTTGATCACAGAGCCGGTCAAAATCTGGTCATGGACACGATGTGATTCCAGGACGATGAGGCCTGCCTCGGGCTGGCTCTTCTTGACGGACATCATCCATTTCTTGCACTCCTCCGGCATTCGCTGAAAGACGTCGTGGTACCCGACTTCGTATGTCCGCTCGATCTTGGTCCATGAGTGGCTGGTGCACCCCACCTGCGCTGCAAAAAGTGCGCCGAAAAGAATGCACAGGATGAATCGCACGTCACTGCTCCTTTCTGCATATATTGCACTTATCTCGCGCTGCGCGGGTGACGACAACGCAATCGCCCTCGGCAGGAACTGGAACGAAATACCACGTTTGACGGTATCTGGTCAGCTCGAAATCCTTGTCGTCGTAGAATCTGAGAATCACGGTATGGTCGCCACTTGGCACCTTGCCTGACCAGACCAGAATACGATCAGGCAGCAGGGCCCAAGACCTCATGTCGCCGGTCACATCCCAGGCAACACCGAGAAGACTGATGTAGGGAAGGCTTTGTACAATACTCTTGGCTGCTGCCTTGGAAGCCTGGATTCTCTGCTCTTCCGTCTGCCCCTGGGTCGATACCTGTTCCCAGAGATCCGCAATCATGACCGCACTGCCGACATGCTGCCCGTCAATGAAGACCTCGGCTGCGCGTTCGGCGTACGGCGTGGGCTTGTACGCTGTCTGCTGCCAATCACCCCCTTGGGGTATCAGGCCGGCTCCCGCACCAATCTGGATGACTATGATCAAATTATCCTCCTGGAGCCGCTGAAGGTTGAACAGGGCGTTTGACTCCGGTCCAGCCTCGCAGGATTGGGCTTTGCGCATCGCGACGCGGGCATTGCCCATGTCGCCGAGGCGTACGTAACTCTTGCCAAGCCAGTAGTGGATTGCCGCAAACCGGCCCTGTGTCCCCGCGTTGGGGCGCGTCTGGTGGGCCATGAGGGCCTTACGGAACCCCCGTTGAGCCTCCTGTCGGCGCCGGTCTGAACATGCTGTAAATCCGCCGGTTTGATGATGCGGTGA
>DAOOIV010000216.1 GCA_035384605.1 Phycisphaerae bacterium | reverse complement strand
ACCGCTGAGTGCCGAATGCCGACAACCTCTCGCGCCAAAGGAAGCCAAACTTGGGCAAACCAGCGAGGACCGGCAAGCTGTTGAGGCGGGAACCCTGCGAATCTGGGGGATATGCTGCCGGATGGACAAGCATCGAGGTACAAGCGAATGCTCGACGGTCCGTCGCTGGTCCGTTCGCCCGCGATCGCCGTGTTACGCCCTCCTCATATCCTTCGCGGACAACTGAGGGCAGCAGAAAAGTGGAATGTCCCCTTTGTTTCCTCCCCGAGCCATCGATGCAGATTCTGTTCGGATTGGCGGGTCTTCTGGTGACCGCCCGGCGTCGTGGCCTTTCTTCGCGCACTCGTTTCATTGACTTGCAGAACACTGGGGTTCTGTATACGATCCAAGTAGCTCGCAAGCACATGGTGGTGGAGTTGCCCGGAACCGGGATTGACGGAGAAGCGGGTCTTGCCGCTACATTCGCGAGGAACGCCGTTGATCTCGTCCGGAAGCTCACAAGGAGGTTGGGGATGCACACGTCACGCTGGATATTCGGCACAGTCATTCTCTTCGCGGCCACTGCTTCGCTCGAAGCAGCCTATATCAGTTATGAAGGCGACGTGTTTCCGGAGAACGACGGCTGGATTCCGGGAGGGAGCCAGGAAGACCCTGCCGTCTACACCCGTTCGCTTGATTCAGGCATCTTTGCGATCAACGCAACTGCGACGGGAACGGCCACTGTATTCTACCGCAGAGATCTACAGCCGACGAGCGACTATGTCTGTATCGAATGGCAGGCGAAAACATCCAATGATGACGGTTACTCCTATTTTAGCTTTCTTATTGACGGCGACGGTCTTACCAGCAGCATTGGTCTTTCATGGCGAGCCTCCGGGGCAGTGATCGGGATGGCAAGAGATGCTGGCCAACTTGATGACATAGTTGTTGGAACACCTTTGTCGCCTGATGAATATCATGTCTTCCGCGTCGAGTCATCCGGATCCCTTTTTGCCGTCTACGTCGACGGACTGTTCCAGGTCAGCAACGCTCTCCAGTCACCCATCGGGACCAACCTGCGCGCGCAGTTCGGATTCACGAAAGACTGGGACCTTGTGCCAACCACTGGTTCATGGGACTACATTCGAGCATGGGATGTCCCTGAGCCTTGCGCCTCGATCATGATGACCTTGATCCTTTTGGCATTTGCTGCTCGTCGCTCTTGCAGAATAGGAGAACAGACGCTTGCCCCTGGGAGAGGATTGCAGATGCTCCGAGGCCCGGCGCCTTCTCCATGAGCAAGGCCGTCTCAGCGGTTGTTCTCTATCGCTAGCATTCCTTTCAAAGGCTTGCAGAAGATTCGGGTTCTGGATACGATGCAGGTGACTCGCGGGCGCAGAGTGGCGGAGTTGCGCGGAACAGGGAGTAGGGACAAACCGGATTTCGCCACTATGCTCCCCAAGCGGCGTTGGCAATCCGGTCCAGAAGCTCATGAGGAGGATCGCGATGTACAGGTCACACTGGATACTCGGCACATTCATTCTCTTCGCGGCTACTGCTTCGCTTGAGGCAGCCTATATCATCTATGAAGGTGACGTGTTTCCGGAGAACGACGGCTGGATTCCGGGAGGGAGCCAGGAAGACCCCGCTGTCTACACCCGTTCGCTTGCCAACGGCGTTTTTCGTATTGACGCTACACCGCTGGGCGGCGCGACGGTGTTCTACCGCAAGGACGTGGAACTGACTACGGACACCGTCGCGATCGAATGGCGGGCAAGAACGTCCAATGACGATGGCTACTCGTATCAGGATCTTCTCATCGGTGGCGAGGATCTGACCAGTGACATCAGCATTTCCTGGCGGTCCTCCAATGCTGTAATCAGCCTGGCCAGGGACGTGGGAGGACTCGATCGTACAGTGGTAGGAACGCCCCTGCTGACAAGTGAGTTTCACACCTTTCGCATCGAGTCGTTTGGCGCATTGTTCTCCGTTTACATCGACGGCGAGCTTCAGGTTAGCGATACTCTCCAGGCTCCCACTGGGACCAACTTGTGGACGCAGTTTGGTTTTGGCAAGGACTGGTACTACGTCCCAACCGCTGCTGAATGGGACTACATCCGCATCGACGAAGTGCCCGAGCCATCAGCATTGCTGGTGTTGGTGATCGGCTTGTTCATGGCCGTCGGCCGCCGCTGCTCGCGGCAGTAGGAAGTTTCTTGTCAGGAGGAGAATAGACGTGAGGCCACGCAGTTTCGCAGCTATATGTGTACTTGCCGCTCTGACCGGCGACACGATTGCCAACGGTGCCTGTGGCACGATCGTTGTCGTCCGCAACGGCCTTCGGCAAACCAATCAATCTACTGTCGATTGTCTCCCCGAATGGCGATTCAATGAGCTGTCCACTGAAGTCGAGGTAACGGAGACAACGGTGAAGTTCTTGGGAGGATGCTGGAGCTATCTTGACGGCTACCATTCGCAGCGAGCGTATCGCATCTACTGTGCCAGTCGTCAGGATATCACGGTCACTTATTCGACTGTTCCAGAACACTACCAGCAGATCATCAACCGGCACGTCTGCATCGAATTCATGTATCCCTCAGGATCAGACCCGGTCCCGATCACCAACCTCACGGTCAATCTGTCCGCATTCAAGAGCTCCCAGATCGCCGTTGGCTCTCGGGTTTCCGGAGACGTGTCCTACATCGGCTTGTCTCGCGGCCCCGGAACACCCACCTATGGAGGCTACTGCAGACTCAACCTCTACAGCGATACGCAGCAGGGTATCACCGGTAGTGTGAATGGAAACATCAACTGCCATGACTGCTATCTCGATATCGCCGGCAGCATCTTGAGCAGTGCCAACATTGGCTGTGGTGGCCCATTCGACGGCTCCATTACCTGTGGCGGAAGCATCCTCGGCCACATCACTGCGGCGAGCGCCACGGAGGGCTCCGGCACCATAACGGCGGCCGGGACTATCACCGGAGCCAATATCGGCATTGCGAACTTCGCCGGCAACATCTGTTCGCCCGGACTGACCGAAGACGATTTGCCCAATGTGCAGCCGGAGTGTGGATGGAAGGTCTGCAGTCAGTGGGTCATCGGCGATGATACGGACGGCGACGGGTACCACAACTGCGAGGAGGAATGCGACAACGATCCGAACAAGACTGAGCCGGGCGTATGTGGCTGCGGCGTGCCGGATACCGATTCCGACGGCGACGGGACAGCGAATTGCATCGACGGTTGCCCCAATGACCCGGACAAAACAGAGCCAGGCGTGTGCGGATGCGGCGTACCGGACACCGACGTCGACATGGACAGCATGCTGGACTGCGAGGACAATTGCCCGACCGTGTACAACCCGGACCAGACCGACACGGACGGTGACGACTCGGGAAATGCTTGTGACCCAGACGACGACGAAGACGGCATCGACGATCCGATCGACAACTGTCCCCTCATCTCAAACTCGACTCAAACGGATACCGACGGTGACGGCGTGGGCGACGCCTGCGACAACTGTCTCAACGTCCTCAACCCCGACCAACGGGACACCGACCGTGACGGTATCGGCGACGTCTGCGAGAACGTGATCTACGTCAAGTGGGACGCGAGTGGACTGAACAACGGCACAAGCTGGACCAATGCCTACACGTCGTTGCAGGCCGCCCTGGCCGCGGCCGAGGCTGCGGTGAACTTGGCCTCTAACCCGCCGGTGAAACCTGACATCTGGGTGGCCGCGTCCCCGAACCCGACGGACTACTACAAGCCCAGTGTGCCGAGTGGACGGGCAGCGACTTTCACGTTGAAGAACAACGTCTCGGTCTACGGCGGTTTTGCCGGCACCGAAGAGCCGGCCACGTTCAGACTGGCCGATCGCGACTTCACGACGAAGCAGACGGTTCTCAGCGGTGATATCGGCACGCCCGGCAGCAATGCAGACAATTGTTATCACGTCGTTACCGGCAGCAACACGGACAGCACGGCTCTCCTGGATGGCTTCACGATCACGGCCGGCAACGCGAATGGTTCCGCAACCAGCGAGAAGCGCGGGGGCGGGCTGTATCTGGCGGCCGGCAGCCCCGCGATTGTGAACTG
>DAOOIV010000215.1 GCA_035384605.1 Phycisphaerae bacterium | reverse complement strand
GCCGTTTGGGCTCGCACCGGTTGTCCACCCGGACGCGGCATGCCGTGTGCTCGCATCCAGCGCCGCCAGACGTTCTGGGCGCGAATCTTGTCGCCGCTCCAGAACTGCATGACGACCAGCGGCGTGCGGATCTCCTCGCCGGGGTGCAGCTTGAGGCGAGTCAGCTCCTGCCCGGCGCGCACCCGCAACCCCGTTTCCTTATCGCGAGTAAACTGCGACGCCCATTGGCCGGGCCATCCGATGGCGACGATGAGACCCTGGTCACCCCACTGGATGTTGTAGTACGGCCACTGGCCGTTGGTCGGCCGTCCGCCGTCAGGGGCAAAGCGAAGCTCTGTGCCGGGGCCCAGCGGCGTTCGCAGCGGCTCGTAGCTGTTGGCCGCGCAGGAATCGCCGCGGTTGTGGTGAAGAACGAACTCGCATTCCTTCGGCCGCTCCAACCGGATATCCATCGCATGGATCTGCTCGAGTATCGGCGTGTCCGACGTGCCGGTGTTCTTGAAGTACAGCGTCCATTCCACCGTAGGGAAGTCCGCATACTCGACTGCTTCACAGCGCACCACCAGACCGGTTTGCGGATCGGTGTAGGTCAACGACAGTCCGACCCGGTTCTGATCGACGCGGGGGCTTGTTCGCTTGGGTTTCCACGTCGGCAGTAGCTCCGAAGACGATCGTCCTCCATAGATGAACGAGTAGGGCGGTTCGGCGGTAGCGGGCCTTTCTGCCTCCTCGCCGCGGAGTCTCACTGCCACCCATTGTCTGGCCGCGGCCATCTCGTCAGGTCGTGCCGTCACTGCTTGACTCGCCGCCTGAGAAGCAAGACCGACAATCAACACCAATGCGATTCTCAACGTGGTCACGATGCGGCTCCCGATCGATGTTCCTTCGTCCAATGAGCTGCGAAGCGATATTCTATCTGCGCCGACGGTTGACACAAACCCCGCTCCTCGGTTCTTGGAGATGTTGTCGCTTTCGCCGCCGTGCGTGTATGATCCGCGCCGTCGTATGCTGATGTGAGAGTCTCGGATTGATGAGGGCGATCATGTCTGACATAACAGGCGCCAGGTCGTTCAGTCAACGTGCAAATACCGCCGAGTGCCGGACCAGCCGGCGACGGCGGGTTCTGATCATCGCCGGTCTCTGCTCTGCAATCGGCGCCGGCGCTCATGCCGCCGACCCAGTCTGGATCACGGCCACAGGACCGAGTTGTCCTTTGATGCGCAAGGAGTTCAAGCTCGGCACTGCACCGTCAAAGGCCGTCGTGCGGATCGTGGGTCTCGGCCATTTCGAGTTGCGCGTCAACGGCAAGCGAGCCGGCGATTCGCTGATCAACCAACCCTGGTCGCAGTATGACAAGACGATCTACTTCCAGGAGTTCGATATCGCGCCGCTTCTGGTCAGAGGTGACAACGTTCTGGGGGTGATGCTCGGCAACTCCTTCTGGTACAACCCGCCGTCACCGGCCGGGCGGTATCACAAGGGCGGAGCCGAATGCACCTTCGGGACCCAATACCTGATGTGGCTTGATGCGGATCTCGAAACGGCTGACGGCGGCCGCCAACGGATCGTGTCCGACGGCACCTGGAAGACCTCACCCGGCCCGGTGACCTTCAGCCACGTCTACGGCGGCGAGGATTACGACGCCCGCCTTGACCAACCCGGTTGGGACTCGCCGGGC
The DNA here is from genome assembly GCA_035384605.1 of Phycisphaerae bacterium. Taxonomy (NCBI): domain Bacteria; kingdom Pseudomonadati; phylum Planctomycetota; class Phycisphaerae; species Phycisphaerae bacterium. The sequence goes on along the minus strand of DAOOIV010000215.1, from coordinate 2,431 downwards.
TTCGATGACAAAGCCTGGACCCCGGCCGCGACCGCTGACCCGCCCGCCGGCAAACTGGCGAGACAGTTCTGGCCGCCCATCCGTGAGAAGGAAGTCTTCCCTGCAAAGGATTTCGTCCCCGCCGGCGAGGGCGTTTTCCACGTCTTCTTCGGCCAGAACGCCTCCGGCATTGTCCGCTTCACCGTCGAAGGCAAGGCAGGCCAGAGCTTCACCCTCCAGCCCTCCGAGTATCGCGGCGACAAAGGCGAGTTCATGAAACCGCGGTGGGGGGCTCCAGTCCTGTTCCGCTACACGCTCAAAGGCGGCGGGCCCGAAACGCATCAGTGGCTTTTCCACTACAACGGCTTCCAGGCGGTCGAGATGGTGGGGGCGGTCCCGGCCGACCGGCCCAATCCGAAAGGACTCCCCGTCGTTCAACGCATCGAACTGCTTCACGTCCGCAGCGATCTGCCCCAGGTTGGCGCGTTCGAGACGTCCAGCAAGCTTTACAACGACACGCACCGCCTCGTCGATTGGGCCATGCGCTCCAACATGACCTACGTAATGACCGACTGCCCGCATCGCGAAAAACTCGGCTGGTTGGAGTGCGCCCACCTGTGCGCGCCGATGTTCAGCTATCGCTACGACTGCCGAGACTGGCTTGCCAAGATCGCCCGAGACATCCGCGACGCTCAGGAACCCTCCGGACGTATCCTCACGGTCGCACCGTCGTACCCCGGCACGCGTTTCCCCGACGCGTTCCACTGGACCGTTGAATGGGGCGCCGCCGGGGCTCTCCTGCCTTGGCATCACTACGTCTGGTACGGCGATCCGCAGATTCTCCGCGACAACTACGACTGCATGTGCCGGTTCGTCGATTTCGTGGCCTCCGAATCGAAAGACGGCATCGCCCCCGCGGGCCTCGGCGACTGGTACGACTACGGCCATGGCCGGCCGCCCGGACCCAGCCGCTTCACCCCGCAGGACCTGACCGCCACCGCCGTGCAGGTCATGTGCATCGACGCAGTCATTCATACGGCCGAGGTCTTGCAGCGAGCCGACGATGTCCGGCGTTATCGCGGCCTCCGAGACAAGACTGCAGAGGCTTTCCTCAGAAAGTTCTATGATCCACAAAAGCGTATGTTCGCTAATCACGGCTCGTGCCAGTGCGCCCACACCATTGCCCTGACGGCCGGACTCGTCCCGGAGGCCGACAGGCAGGCGGTCCTCAGCGCCGTCATCGAAGATCTTGCCAAACGCGACTGGCAGCAGACTCCTGGCGACGTCGGCCATGTGTTCTTCATCAGGGCCTTGGCCGAGGCCGGCCGTTCCGACGTGCTGCATCGCGTCTACTCGCGCGACGGCCTGGGCAGCTACGGTGGCATCCTCAAAAAAGGCCTGACCGCCATGCCCGAAACCTGGGACGCGATGAACGACGGCTACCAGTCGCTCAATCACTGCATGCTCGGGCACGTGATGGAATGGTACTACGGCTATGTGGCTGGCATCCGCCAGCAGCCCGGCAGCATCGGCTGGAAGCGGATCCTGATCGCTCCGCAGCCCGGCCCGCTCGATCATGCCGAGACAACCTTTGCCAGCCCGGCCGGCCCTATCACCAGCCGGTGGTCAATCCGCGACGGCAAGTTTCGCCTCGAAGCCGAAGTCCCCGAAGGCGTTGCCGCTCGCCTGATTGCCCCCGATGGCACCGAGAAAGATGTCCATGCCGGCCGCCACAAACTCGAATGTGCCTACACTTGGTGCATATTAGCGATTCCTTAGAGTGTCAGGCGAGGTAGGGCATGGTCGGAGCCGCCAAAGGCGGCGGAGACCTGCCGCTGGGCCCGGAATCCGGGCGGGTTCCTCACCCCGCTTGGCCCGGAATCCTTTCCGGGCCACATGCCTTCGCGGAATCCGTTCCGTGTTTGCCGACCCAGTGGTCTCGACACGTCTCGCATGTCGATTCCCCATACAATGGTCGCACATCCTCCGGCCGCGTGGCCGGGCGAAGTGATCTGGAGACCATCCACCAACAACGATAGCGGAGACAACATGGCCAGACTTCAGGCTTATTGCGGACTCGATTGCAGCGAGTGCGAGGCCTACATCGCCACGCAGAAGAACGACCGGGCCGGCCTTGAAAAAGCCGCCGCGAAATGGACCGCCGAGTTCGGCGCGAAGAATCTCACGGCCGACATGTGCGTCTGCGACGGATGCGCTGCAGGAAAGCGAGCCAGCACCGCGCACGCGGCCACCTGCGACCTGCGGCTCTGCGCCTCATCACGCAAGGTCGAAACCTGCGCACATTGCCCTGACTACGCCTGCGAAACCCTCAAAGGCTTCTTCGCCTTCGCCCCCGCCCTCAAGGACAAGCTGGAGGTGATCCGAAGACAACTCGGCGAGTAGTTGCGGCAAGGGGGCCTGTCGGGGCGTGCCCTGCACGCCGATTCGCCTT
>DAOOIV010000214.1 GCA_035384605.1 Phycisphaerae bacterium | reverse complement strand
GTACCACGACCCAGGGGTTCTGCTGCCCGAGGGCGCTGGTTCCCAACTCGTGAACGTCGTAGAAGATGACCTGCCGCTCGTAGGGATTGCAGTGGTAGCCGTGGGTCTCGCTGCACGGGTCGTTGCAGTCAACCGGCGGCTCGTCGTAGCAGTTGTTGCCCAGCCCCTTGTAACCAAGGAGCATGACCGCCCGTCGAGTGCCGTTGTCGACAAACGCCGCGCCGGTCCAGTCGTCGCACATTGTGAAATCGGGATAGTCGCACTGGGCGGGGTTGCCCACGTTCGGTCCTCCGCAACACGGAAACGCCAGGCAGTCATCCGAAAACGCCACGCGGTAATAGAGAACCGGCAAGGCATCAAGGTTACCCGTCGGGTTATCGCTGTCCCAGGGCCGGAAGGCAAACAGCGTCGGGCCCTGGGAACCGCCATCGGTGGTGACCGGCTCGAACCCGGTTCGCGGGGTACCGCGCGATCGGCCGGTGACCAGGGTGCGGCCGCCAAGATATCGATCCGCATACCAGCCGGGCACCGTGAACAGGTAGGCCCCCATTTTGCGGCCATGGTACGGTGCCGCATCCGGACCAACGTGGAACAGGCCACGGGCCTGTGTTCCGTCGAGGTTGGCGAACCAGACGGTAGGAAATGTGTTTTCGCCGACTCCGCCTTCGGCGTACCAGAAGTTGAGCGAGCCATACAGTTTGTCACTGCTTTGCGTGCCTTGCCGCGGCACATACTCGATGTCACTGACGAAGGTCCATTCGCGATTGAGGGTCGAGACCAACCCGCCGTCGAAGCTTCGCATGTCGTTGCGGAGGGCGGCCACGGGCAAGTCTTCCCAGTTGGATAGGACGGCAGGTGTTGGGATCGTCACCTCGCCGAAATATGCCCGGCAATTCCACTCCTCACTCCAGCAGGCCTCGCCCGGATGCGCTGAGTCGTATGGCGACTGAAACCCGGTCACGAGCAGCGAGCCGGCCCCGCCGCCGTCGGGGTAATAGCAAAGCCCCAAAGCTCCCCAGTTGAATTCGTCGGGGAGCCGGAACGCGCCAAGGTAGTTAAAATCGGCGGCTTGCAGCCGCTCCGCCGGTACGCCACCGATGGCGGGCCCGTCATCAGATCCGCCGCCGTTTGTGTTATCTCCTCCATTCGAGGGCCCGCCGTTGTCAGCCGGCCGGGTGTTGCACGCCTGGCCGGACAACATCGCCAAGGCCAGGAGACACAGCAGATATCTTCGCATGTTGTTGTCCTCCAAGGAGTAGAAATGCTCGGGCTCCCTGTGGCGTGGCGGTCACGGCAACCAGGTACACCTTGGGCCTCCGATGAGAGCATTTTGCCACAAAACGTTACCTCGGCACAGAGCCAGGCGAATCACATTGTAAAGAACTGCATTTTCCGGACGGTCGAAAGGCAGTGTACTCTGATCCGGTTCGCGTTGTCAAGCTTATACCGCCGCAGTCTCCCGCCCATCTGAGACGGGCGCAGGAACAAACCGCTGAAGCGATTCGGCTGCACTTCGAAAGGAAGTCCAGTGTGAGCGTCGTGCGCGTTTACCAGTGCGGTATGGGCATTGCTGCGTGATTGTCTTGACCATTCTGGTGTGAAGATACCGGCCGCCCCGTTGCAGGCTTTGAGAGAGCCGAGATGTATTACCGAAACAGCCCCTGCGAGCTTCCGGCCCGTCGTATGGCGAAGGGCCTGCAAGCCATTGCGAGCTCAGCAAGAAGCCCGGCTTTGCCAAACGATATCTGAAAACCATACAGCCGCTCTCGATTGAAGGGCGGGGCCAAGGCGAAATAGTCGAGCGCAAGGAGGCATAAGCCCAGCCGGTGTCGGCCGACCACGTTTGCCGGAGTTCGCCCGTCGGTCGGATTGGTATGTTCACTGGGCGAGCACTCCGCCGAGGCAGTGATACTCTGGCGCCACGCGAATCAGGTAGCAGACTTCAGGGAAAACCCGAGTTGGCGCAAACAGGCGGACCGATACAATGGCAATCTGGCGCTGGTTATGCTGTCGAACGAAAGGGCGCCGGACGCCCGACACAATCAGGAGACGCAGAGGCGTCGAAAGGATCGGTAGGTGAATGGACGTACGCTACATCAACCCGTTCATTCTGGCAGTCCAGAACGTATTCAAGACGATGCTTAATGTGGAAGTACTTGTCAGCAAGCCGCTCATCAAAACGAAGGAGAGTCCGACTTCCGACGTATCGGCGATCATCGGCTTATCCGGGCCGGTGAGCGGCAGCGTGACCCTGTGCTTCTCAAAGCAGGTTGCCGTTCGGGTGGCCAGTACGCTGGCCGGCACGGAGCTTTCGGTTTATGAGCCGGCGGATCTCACCGACGCCCTTGGCGAATTGACTAACATGGTGGCCGGCCAAGCCAAAATACAGCTCCCGCAGTCGAATATCACGATCTCGCTGCCTCGCGTTATTCTCGGCGACCAGCACCGCCTGCTCGAATCCCGCACCTCGCCGGTCCTGCTCCTGCCTTGTGATTCGTCGATCGGTCGCTTCTCGGTCGAAGTAACCTTACTGACAAAGAGGTTCTGCCCGTTCACGGTCGAGGTCGATTTGGGAGTAAAACGCAGACAGCAATCGGTTTGAGGAGCCTCTCGGGGCAGTCAGTAGCTCGAGGTTCTGCCGAATACGCAGTCGGGCCGGGGTTTGCCCGAAACCAGCGCGCCCACGCAGGGAGATTGTCCCGGCCGTCTATTCGGGCAGCACACATACTTCGGAGACGACACAATGAACGCGATGCGGGGGCATCTGACGAATCTGGTACGAGCGGGCATCATCGGGACGGCCATCGTGACAATGGTTTCGCTGTCAGGCTGTGCACCCGGACGGGCACGGCAGTGCGACATAATGGTTTACGGTGCGTCGGCAGGCGGGACCATAGCGGCGATCGCGGCGGCCAACGAGGGAGCATCGGTCATCCTGGTGGAGCCGGGCCGGTATGTCGGAGGCATGGTCTCCGGCGGCCTGGGGGCTACGGATTTCGGCAACAAGAGCGTCATTGGGGGGATGTCGCGGGAGTTCTTCGTTCGCGTCGGGCGGCACTATGGCGAGCCCCCGGCCTGGTATTTCGAGCCGCACGTGGCCGACAGGGTATTCCACGACTGGCTCAAGGAGGCTCGCGTCCCGGTGGTGTTCGGCCAACAGGTGGAGCAGGTGGAGAAGAAAGGTCCGCGCATCCGGGAGATTCGCATGGCCGACGGGGCGGTGTACCGCGCCCGTGTGTTCCTGGACTGCACGTACGAGGGCGACCTGATGGCGCGGGCGGGCGTGTCTTACACGGTCGGCCGCGAGGGGATGGACCAGTATGGTGAATCGCTGGCCGGGCGGCGCGAGAAGTGCGAATACCACCAGTTCAATACGCCCGTGTCACCTTACGACGAGAACGGCAAGCTGCTGCCCTGCGTTTACGGCGGCGATCCGGGCGAGATCGGCCAGGCGGATCACAAGGTGCAGGCCTACAATTTCCGGATCTGCCTGTCGAACAAGAGAGAAAACCAAGTGCCCTTCCCAAAGCCGGCAAACTATGATCCTTATCGCTATGAACTGCTGAAGAGGTACCTTCAGGCCGCGCCGGACCTGACGCTGGACAAGCTCATCCACATCAAGATGATGCCCAACGGCAAGACCGACGTAAACAACAACGGGGCATTCTCAACCGACCACATCGGAGGGAGCTGGGACTACCCCGATGCCGACTACAAGCGACGACAGGAAATCTGGGACGACCACGTGAGCTACGTGCAGGGGTTTTTCTACTTCCTGGCGAACGACCCGAGCGTTCCGAAGCACATCCAGGATGAACTGAACAAGTGGGGGCTGGCCAAGGACGAGTTTCTGGATACCGGCCACTGGCCGAGACAGCTCTACATTCGCGAGGCCCGGCGCATGGTCGGCGAATACGTTATGAAGCAAGCCGACCTGCAGACAGACCGCACCAAGCCGGACTCGATCGGCATGGGTTCGTACAATTCCGACTCGCATCACGTCCAGCGCATACCCACTCCGGACGGGGCGGTGATCAACGAGGGGGACATGCAAGTGCCGGTCCAACCGTATGAAATCTCGTATCGGGCGCTGCTGCCCAAACAGGGGGAGTGCGACAAC
>DAOOIV010000213.1 GCA_035384605.1 Phycisphaerae bacterium | reverse complement strand
ACGACGGCCCTAACGGGAAGGTCGCCATCACCTTCCACCCCACGGGCATCAAGACCTTGGCCGATGAACTGAACCGACAGGAGGTGACCGCATGAAAGGCTTGAGGATTGAATGCGACGTGCATTTCACGCGGGGGCAGCGCACCCGCAAGGTCATCCAGGAAGGCCCGCCGCCGGAACTGGACGCGACGCCAGAGGGCACGGTCCCGCGCATCTCGCGTCTGATGGCCCTGGCGATCCGGTTCGACCGGCTCATCAAGGCGGGCGAGATTGCCGATCAGGCCGACCTGGCCCGTCTGGGCCACGTGACCCGCGCCCGCGTGACGCAGATCATGAATCTGCTCCAACTCGCGCCGGACATCCAGGAAGACATCCTGTTCCTGCCGCGCACCTTCCGGGGGCGCGACCCCATCCGCGAGATCATGGTTCGATCCATCGCCGCCGAACCGGACTGGCGCAAGCAACGACGGCTCTGGAAGTGCCTGACGTTCGATCAGGGGGTTGAGACCGTGCCGGTTGGCGAAGGCGTGGCACCAGATCGGCCCCTGTGCTGACAAGGGTTTACGAGCCAAAGTGCCAGAATCGGGTATTTCCGCATTCTGCGCCTCTGCCCCCTCCCGAAGTCTCAGCCGTCTCACGCGGCTGAGACCGTGAGACAACGCTGGCCCCCGCATTCACAGGGGTTTACAAGCGAAAGTCTCAAAATCGCCTGTTTTCGCGTTCTACGCCCCCGGCACTGCATCACGTCTTCACCGCCGCCGTGCGAACCACCGTCTCTGCCAAGGTTTCCCATTCCGGCAGCGTGCCGTCCGCTTGGTAGGCCTTGCGAGCCTCGCGGATGGCGGCGTGCAACTCGGGCCACTCCTGGCTCTCGTCCTCGGCCTCGAACAGATGCCCGATGGCCCGAAGGCGGTAGGCGTAGCCCTCACGGGTTTCGGTCAGGAGCACCAGGGCCGCGCCCAGGTGTTTCTCGACGCACTCGACACAACTCGGCCGCGTGGGCGTATAGGCCCGGCGCGGGATCACCACCGGCGGGCAGTTCGTGCAGGGCTTCTTCTGCTTGGGCGTCAACGTCTCGCTCATGTCATGCTCCTCAGGGGGCCAGCTCGAAGGTCAGGTCGAACCGATACCACGCCCCGAAGTGGTAGAGCGGATCGTTTGTCGTGGCGTCGATGAACAGTGTGTGCGGCCCGGGATTGAGCAGCACCTGTTGGGGCGGCGGCGGATTGGAGATGACCGGTCCCATACCCGCGCAGCCCTGACCGCCGCCGGGAGCATGGGCCGATCCGACCAGCCCGCCGTTCACATACAGGCTCATCAGTTCGTAGTTGGGATCCTGCGTCTCGCCCATGCCCGACCAGTTGACCGTCATGATCATCGCCTTGGGCACGGTGATCTGGCAGGTCGCCGTGGCGTACTGCGTGTAGGGATTGTGGCTGCGGCAGTTCTGGTCGTCTTCCCAGTCCAGTCGCAGGCCCAGGCCGTTGTTCAGGATCGACCAGGGGCTGGCGGGCACGTCGGCGGGATTGTCGTAGGCGCGGAAAGCGCCGTCCTGCCCGCCGTCGATGAACCCCGAATCGGTGAATGACCACTGCTGGGTGAACTCGATGCAGCAGGCCGGGCAGATCTCCTCGGCGTTGTAGACCGCCGACTTGCCGCCCAGCAGCACGCCGCGTTTGCCGCCTTCGACCACGACTGATTTACCCGGTGCGCCCACGCTGGCCTCCTTACTCGGTGCTGCTGGCCGTCTCGCAGGCCTCCTGGTCGACCATCTCGTTGATCCAGCCGAGCACCAGTTCCAGACCGCCCGCCCCATCACCCTGATAATGGGCATAGCCGAAGGTCGCGGCGATCATCTGGCCGATGCTGGGACGCTGCCACTTGTGCGGCGCGGCCACGGGATCGACGCCGCTCTCCAGCGTCTCGCCGGTCACCACGTCCAGCACGTCATACGTCCAGGTTGCCGGATTCTCCTCGTCGCCCTGCTCGCCCCCGTACTGCGTGAGGTCAACGGGGAACACATGCATTGGGGTGGGCTTGCCCAGACGGACCACCGACCACTGCACGCCGGTCCCGCCCGCGCGCCAGAGGACGCCCGCCGACCCTTGCATGCTCACCTTCAGGTTGGCCGTGACGCCGTCGGCGATCTCGGCGTAGCGCCACTCGTGGTCTTCGTCGGGCACGTCGATCTTCACCGGGCAGACACCGGCGGCGTAGGCGCGTCCGATCTTGCCGGTGGCGATGGGTTCGGCCAGGATGACGAACTTGCCCTCGTGCGTGTCGGCGGCGGGCGCGACGCAGGAGAGCGCCACGCGGTTCTTGAACTCCTCCTCGTTGGCCGACGGATCGATGATCGGCGTATCGACGCCCAATACCGCCATGCGGGTCTGATTCGAGCCACTGTCGTTGCGGACCAGCACGATGCTGGCCTGCGAGAACGAGGGTTGAGCCCCTTGGCCCAGGTGGGCCGTGCGCTGCCGAAAGTCCAGCGCCGCGTCGATGAAGGCGTTGTAGGCGCTGGCGGGGATGGTCAGCGGCTGGCCGGATTGGACCTTCTTCAAGCCATCGCTCATGATCCGATCCCCAATGCCGCGAAGTTGCCGTCTTCATAGACCTTCTCGACGTAGGCCGCGATGGGTTGCTTGACCAGCGTGTTGCTGCCAGTGTCTTCCGCGTCGGCGTAGCGCACCCACAGGTACTCCCAACCCTTCTTGGCGATACCAGAGATCGGCCCCACGGTGATGCCCGTGCGGTTGGGCGAACCGGCGAAGCGGAAGGTGATCTCCCAATCGTCATCGGGGCCAGTGCCGCGCCGCGAACCGGACGCGCCCAGGAACAGGCATTCACCGGCAGCCAGGCCACGGAACGAACCGCTGTTCACCTTGCCGGTGAGTTGGAAGAGCGTGCCCTTGTAGGCCGTGGTGACTGTCGCCGCCGACAGGTAGTGCGTCTCGGAGAAGTTGTAGACCGGCACGGTGATGTCCACGCCCTCGACGTTGTCGTGCGTGACGCCGATCGCGCCCTTGAAGTCGGGGGCGGTGCCGGAAGCAGCGTACCGGCCGATCGTGGACAGAGACTGCGTGATGTGCTGCGTACCGCCGCCGGTGTCGAAGCTGAATGACGAATCGCCGGTCTCCGGCGGCTCCTGGTACTCGAAGGGCGCGTAGTTGACCGTGCCGGTCCAGATGCACTTGTCGGGGTTGGTGGTGTCGACGTGGACCGGCTCGACCGTCACCGGTTGGCGCTTCATGTTGTGCAGCACCGTCGGCGCGGTCGCCTTGAGCGAGGCGATGGCCGCCGCTTCATCGGCCGTGCCGCTGATCGTGTAGAGCAACTCCGCCGACTGGGTTTCGGTGATCTGGCGTGAGTCGATGTTCTCGGTGCAGACGATCGGCATCCGTGCCTCTCCTGATTCCGGGGGTCAAGCGAACGTCAGGCCGCCGGTCTGCGCGGCCTGGACGAGCTTCTTGGTGTTCTTGGCAGTCTCTTCACTGGCCTTGGCCGTGCGATCGGCGGCATCACCGGCGGCCAGGCCCTGCACGGCGGCGGCATTGAACGTGCCCTTGACGCCGATCTTCGCCGCTTCCTGTTGCACCAGATCCCCGATGTCACCCAATCCGGCCAGGGCGTCGCGGGCCTTGTTGATGATGTCATCTGGACCTTCCAGCCCATCGGGGCCGCCCTCGGCTTCCTTTGCCTCGCGCTTCTTGCGGGCCTCATCGATGGCGTCGCGCCATTCCTGCCGGGCCTTGGCCAGGTCCGCCTCGTTCTCGGCCATCCGCTGGGCGTACTCGGTGTCCAGCGCCCGATGCTTCTCCATGTTCTCGCGGCCGATCTCACCCAACGTCGCCTCGTGGATCGCGGCCGCGCGTCGGCGCTCGGACTCCCGCTCCGCTTCACGCTGGGCGGTCTTGCGCTTCTGCTCATCCTCGATGCGGGCGATGGCGGCTTGCTTCTGCTCCTCGACGAGTTTGTTCTCGGCTTCCAGATCGACCGAATCGTCGAACAGCGACTTGATCCAGTTCCACGCCTTCTGCGCTCCGGCTTTGATGTTCTCCCAGGTCTTGGCGAAGAAGCTGGTGAAGCCGGTCCAGAGCTTCGAGAAGAAAGCCGTGGTCTCGATCCAGCCGACCTCCAGGGCGTGCCAGACGATCTCCGCGACGGCCAGCAGGCCGTGCCAGGCGTC
>DAOOIV010000212.1 GCA_035384605.1 Phycisphaerae bacterium | reverse complement strand
CACCGCATCATCAAACCGGCGGATTTACAGCATGTTCAGACCGGCGCCGACACCGAGACGAAGTTTGTGAAGTTGGGGCAGCGACCGGCTCGCTATTTCCTTAAGGAATTGCTTCCTGAGCACGGTAAGAGTATCGAGAAGTCCATCTCGACAGCGGATGACAGCGTGCCTACGGTCTATGCGTATACTGAAGCTGATCTTCATCCCTTCCTCGCGTACTACGCGCGTTTGTATTTCAAGGCCTACACGAAGACCATCAGACACAGCACATCCAACAAGAAGTCGTTCGGTGAGTGGGTACATCCCGACGTCATCGGTGTCTACTACGCGGTCGAGGACTGGACCGCCGAAGTGCTCGATCTTAGTGCCGCAACCGGCAATCCAGCAGTGAAGCTATACTCGTTTGAAGTCAAGAAAGGGCTTTCATTCTCCAATCTCAGGGAGGCCTTCTTCCAGGCGGTCTCGAACTCGTCATGGGCTCACGAGGGATACCTTGTTGCGGCGGAGATTTCGACCGACGAAGACTTCCTGACGGAGTTGCGCAGGCTGGCTGCCGCCTTTGGGATAGGGGTCATTCGACTTGCTCTGGATGATCCAGACAGCTCAGAAGTCCTTGTGCCGGCCCGGGAACGTGAGACGCTGGATTGGGACACGCTCAACAAGCTCACCATGAACAATGACGTCACCGAGTTGCTGACCCGGATCAAAAATGATCTTCAGACGAAAGAGGTAATTCGCGAAAAATACGACGCTGTCTATACGGCTGAGGAACTCGTGAAACGAATCAAGAAGAAGTCTGCCTGATGATCCGCGCCGATCGCGAACAGTGTTGGACCACAGGAACCAACGAAGAAGACAATGGATTTCTTGCAGGGTGCTTTGTGCCTCCTGAAACGGGTAAGCATTCGTGTTGGCGCGCCTCGGCTCTGCTTCCGGCTTCGCAGTATTCAGCGGTCAACAAATGGCATCCAGTCGTCGGCATTGTTTGGGGAAAGCGGTCAACCGTCGGTTGTCAGTGATCTGACAGCACTCTCGCGGCGGTTTGTTCGAGGCAGGTGGCGGTTTGAGGGAGGGCCTCGGCCGGTGGGGTATTGGGCGGGTTGATGCAGTGGTAGCTCTGGAGGACTTCGAGGGCGTCGTCGGCCCCGTCGCCGACAGAACCGACCAGGGCGATGACGGGTATGCCGGCTGACTTGGCGGCGCGGCCGACGCCCTCGATCAGCTTGCCCATCATGGATTGGCGGTCGAGGCGGCCTTCGCCGGTGATGATCAGGTCGGCGCCGGCGATCCGTTCGGAGAAGCGCAAAGCGTCCATAACCATCTGGATTCCCGGCCGTAGCTTCGCGTCGAAGAATGCAAGGAGGCCGGCGCCCAGACCGCCGGCGGCGCCGGCGCCAGGAATGTCGCGAACCTGCATGCCCAGATCGCGCTGAATGACGTCCGCCAAGTGAGCCAGATTATCATCGAGAATGCGAACGGTCTGGGGGTCAGCGCCTTTCTGCGGGCCGTAGACGGCGGCCGCACCGCGAGGGCCGCACAGGGGGTTATCGACGTCGCAGGCGACCTCAATCGGCACGGGCCCGATGCGCGGGTCGCGAGAGGCCGGATCGATTCGGGCGATGAGGCTCAGTTGACCGCCGGTCAAGCCGTTGGGCAGCACGCGGCCGTTGCGGTCGATGAATCGTACGCCGATCGCCTGGGCGGCGCCGGTGCCGCCGTCGTTGGTAGCGCTGCCGCCGATGCCGATCAGGATCCGCCGGGCGCCGCTGTCCAAGGCGGCGGCGATCAGCTCGCCTGTGCCGAAGGTGGTGGTCAACAGCGGGTCGCGGCGGTCGGGCGGAACCAGCCCCAGGCCGGATGCGGCGGCCATCTCCAGCACGGCCGTTCCGCTGTCGTCGCCGAGTACGCCCCAGCAGGCCCGCACTGGTTCGCCAAGCGGGCCGGTCACGGTTGATTCGCGCAGTTGGCCGCTGGTGGCCGCCACAAGAGCATCGACCGTGCCCTCGCCACCGTCGGCCATCGGCAGCAGATCGATGGTTGCATCGGGGCAGGCACGACGGATACCGCGGGCGATGGCCTCGCAGACCTGCCGGGCGGGCAGGGCCTCTTTGAATGAGTCGGGGGCGACGACGATTCGCATGCTCAGCAATATACCTGTGGGGGGTTGAGGTCCGCTACAGGCGGTCGAGGAGCGGGCAGCGGCGCGAGTGATCGGTTATCAGATGTCAGTCGTCAGTGGGCGGAAAAGGAATCGCTACGCCGTGACTCTCAGCCTTTGGCGGTTAGCTGGGTGGGGGGGCTTAGCCCGGAATCCGTTCCGGGCCTGTCCTGCGAAGCGCTGATTGCGAAGCGGGGCTGCCTTGCCCGGCGGAGTCCATTCCGCATTCGGTGAGAATGGGGATGGGAATCGTCTATGCGAAAGGTCCCAGAATGGATTCTGGGGCCAGCTTCAATGCGGCAGGTCTCGGTCGCCGGGGCGACCTCGAGGCTGCCCTACTGTGTGCTCTTAGCTGAGGGAGAGAGCATGTCCACGCGGAGCCGTTGACGTGATCCCCGCGTAATCGATCATCGTGACCCCACCGTCGCTGCGGCGAGGATGGGACACCCGCTAGCGGACGGCCAGTTCGCCTTGGAGAAGGAGGATCTGTCGTTTTTGCACTTCGAGCACGCGGAACTGGACGCGCTCGCCGGCGGGCAGGCTTTCCAGGAGCACCGCCACCTCGTCGAGATTGTTGGGGGCGTACTTGCCGATCTGGACGATGACGTAGCCCTCGACGAATCCGGCCTGGTGGGCGGGGCTGCCGTACTCGACGTTGGTGATCTGGAGGCCGGCCCGCAGTTGCGGGTGGATCTTGGCGGCTTGCTCGCGGGTCAGGGCGCGGACCGACAGGCCCGTTCGCTGGCGGAGGAGCTTGGCGGCATCGGGAATGGGGATGGTTGCCGGCTTGACCGTGGCCTTGATTTCACGCGAGTTCCGCTTGAGGACCATGTCTAACGAATCATCAGCCGTGATGCCCAGCAGATAGATATAGTAGTCGGCATCCTGCCGAATGGGCGTACCGGCCACGCTGACCAGCTCATCGCCGGTTCTTATTCCGGCCTGGGCAGCGGGGCCCTTGGCTTCCGACACGCGGACACCTTCGTGCCAATCGAGGCGCAGACCGACCTCGAGCCGCTGGCGGTGCCGGATGGAGAGCATCTCGGGCAGCAGGCTATGCAACTGGTCGACGGGGATGGCAAAGCCGATATTCTGGGCGTCACCGCGGATGGCGGTGGTGATGCCGATCAGCTCGCCGAGGACATTAAGCAGCGGGCCCCCGGAATTGCCGCGATTGATGCTTGCGTCGGTCTGGATCAGGCCCTTGTATTCGACCTGTTCGCTGAAGGTCAGCGTGCGGTTCAGAGCACTGATGATACCAGAGGTGACCGTGTGCTGGTACTCGAGCGGGTTGCCGATCGCGATGACCGTCTCGCCGATCATCAGGTCGTCGCTTCGGCCGAGGGTGACGGCCTGGCAGGGTTTGCCGGAGTTGATCTTGAGAATGGCCAGGTCGTGCTTCTCATCGACGGCGATACGATCGGCCTCGAACTCGGACCCGTCGGCGAAGATCACGCGCTGGTCGACGGCCCGCATCACCACATGGGCGTTGGTGACCACGTAGCCGTCCGGATGGATGACAAACCCGCTGCCGATGCTGGTGTACTTGCGGCGTATGGGGCGAGCAAGCATCCCGTCGAAAAACTCGTTGAACAGGCCCTGGGGGAAGATGCTCTCGTAGTTCTCAACCTCCATGGTCGCGGAGATGTTCACCACCGCGCCGCGGTTTTTCTCGAACACCTCGACGACGGGCGTTCGACGAAGAGAAAGGCGGCCGGGCGTTGTCGTCTCGGTGGCGTGGACCGTGGGGGCCGCGACTGCCGACAACAGCAAAGCGGTCAGTGTTCTGGCGAGCATGGAACCACCTGCCTTATTCGAGTCTTCGGTGCGAATGAGTATAACACGGCCGAAGGAATTGGGAACGAGGAGTTGAGAACAAGGAGTGACGCGGCGGAGATCGGGCAGCCACCAAGGCAGGTCTCGGTGGCCGGGGCGACCTCCACAGCGCCCTACCCGGATGATTGCCGGAGCATTGGTCCCCATATGCGATGTTCGCGGTCGAACGTTTGGCGCAGGGCAGGTGAGCGGGGTTTCGATCTGATTCCC
>DAOOIV010000211.1 GCA_035384605.1 Phycisphaerae bacterium | reverse complement strand
ACGAGGTCATGAATCTGGGCGGCGAGGGGTGTTGGCGCTGGAGCGATCCGTACCGCCAGACCTACCGCATTCACACCAAGGACATCGGAGCAGACACGTGAGCGACTCGACTGTCAGTAGCGACTTTCGAAGACGGGTAGGCGGATGTGACAACCACAGGAGCACGGCATGAAAGAAATAATCGTTGATCTTTTCGCCGGCGGCGGCGGGGCAAGCGAGGGGATCAGGCAAGCCCTCGGCAGGTCTCCGCATATCGCCATCAATCACGATCCGGACGCGATTTCAATGCACGCCATGAACCATCCGGATTGTATCCATATCACGGAAGATGTTTTCAGGGCGAATCCCTTTGAGGTGATCGGGGATAATCAGGTCGGGTATCTGCACGCCAGCCCCGATTGTACGTTTTTCAGCCGGGCCCGCGGCGGCAAGCCCGTCAAAAAGAATATCCGGTCCCTGGCGTGGGTTGTGGTTCATTGGGCACAGCTTGTCCGGCCCCGCGTGATTACACTGGAAAATGTTTCGGAGTTTCAGGAGTGGGGGCCGCTTAATGAAAACAACCTGCCCATCCCGGCCAAGAAGGGCATGACCTTCCGGTTGTGGTGCAATCAGCTTCGCGGCCTCGGCTACAAGGTGGAGTTTCGCGAACTGATAGCGTGCGACTACGGAGCCCCGACGATCCGCAAGCGGCTGTTTATGATCGCCCGCTGTGACGGGCAACCGCCGATTATCTGGCCGGAACCCACACACGGCCCAACGGGCAACCTGTTTGGCCTGACGCCCTACCGCACGGCGGCGAAATGTATCGATTGGACAATCCCCTGCCCGTCGATCTTTGAGCGGAAAAAGCCGCTGGCAGAGGCGACGATGCGACGGATCGCCAAGGGTCTGAAAAAGTATGTTCTGGACAATCCGAATCCGTTCATCATGAAGTATTATTCCGGCAATCGCTTTGGTCTGGTATCTGCGTTCCTCACGAAATTCTATGGCACTACCATCGGCTCTGATATGCGACAGCCCGTCCCGACGATCACCGCCACCGGCCAGCACATTGGAGAGGTTCGGGTGTTCCTGGTCAAGTACTTCGGGCAGGGGACCGGGCAGGGCGTCAACGAACCGCTCCACACAATCACGAGTCGAGATCGGTTCGGACTCGTTACGGTACAGGGCCAGAAATACCAGATCGCGGACATCGGCCTGCGGATGCTCCAGCCGCGGGAACTGGCACTCGCTCAGGGCTTCCCGGCCGACTACATCCTCACCGGCACCAAGTCCAATCAGGTAGCAAAGATCGGTAACTCTGTACCTCCGCAAGTGATCCGTGCCCTGGTCAAGGCAAACGTCGAATTAAAGCAAATCAAGGCAGTTGGATAAGGAGAAACTGTGGAAACAAATGCCAACACGTCCGGCTACAAGGCCCATGCGAACACGTCCGGGGACTATGCCCACGCGAACACGTCCGGCGATGAGGCCCATGCCAACACGTCCGGCGATGAGGCCATAGCGTGTTCGTTGGGAGTCAGGGCCAGAGCCAGAGCCGTCAAGGGCTGGATTATATTAGTTGATTGGCGGCGGGATGGTGACAAGTGGACTATCCGTTCCATCCATCATGCCAAGGTCGGGCAGAAGATCGGCAGGAAGGTCATCAAGTCAAACGAGCAGTACTGGTTTGAGGACGGAACGCTGAAATACGAGGTGTGCAATGGCTAACAAAACCGGAACCCGCGAAACATGCTTTCTGACGACTGGGTTATTGTAAGTTAGTCGCGGTTTATGCACCGGGGGCGGCGACGCGAACCGCCGCCCCCACCATTTACGCAAGGAGGCAACAGATATGAGCATTGACGACATGATAAATACGATTGTGTGCGGTGATTGTCTTGAGGTTATGCGGGGGTTGCCGGATGGTGTATTTGATGCCCTCATCACCGATCCGCCGTATTCCAGCGGAGGCCAGTTTCGGAGTGATAGATCCCAATCGGTTGCAGTCAAGTACGTGCAAACCGACTCAGTGCAGACGTGCCGCACGGACTTCACGGGAGACAATAGGGACCAGCGGGCGTTCTTGGTATGGTGCACGATGTGGCTCAGTGAGGCACTTCGGTTAACGCGACCGGGCGGCATTTGTGCAATCTTTACGGACTGGCGGCAACTCCCAACGATGACAGACGCCATACAGTGCGGCGGCTGGGTGTGGAGGAATATCGTAACGTGGTGGAAACCGGGCATTCGAATGCAACGGGGGCGGTTCAGTTCGTCTGCGGAATATCTCGTCTACGGCTCTCGTGGCGTGCCTACACCCGGCGAAGACTCTCCGCAAAACGTCCTGCAGTGCGCACCTGTGGCCGGTAGCGAAAAAGAGCACATTGCACAGAAGCCGGTCAAGTTGCTGGAAGACATTCTAGGCGTGGTCCCTGCAGGTGGCCTTGTATTGGACCCGTTCTGCGGCTCAGGAACCACGCTGGAAGCGGCCCGCAATCGGGGCCTGCGATACGTGGGGATCGAGATAGACCCAATCAACTGCCAAATCGCCCGCAAGCGCATCGCCGCAGAAAAACAGGGCTTGACCGTGGCTGAGATGGAACGGGGGCAAATGACACTGCTATGAGGGGTAAGAGATTATGAGCAGAAGCCGCAGAAAACCAGTCGTCGTGCTGTCGCCGAAAATCGACAAGGATGTTGTGCATGGACAGGTGAGGGCGCACGTCCGGGACGCACTACTGAAAGCCGTAGATGAGCCGGATTGCCCTATCCTCGATGCAGACGTAAAGGACCTGGGGCTTGAGGACTGGGGCACGAAGTTTGATTACCAGTACATGGACCCGGACCAAGCGATTCGGGCGCAAGATCGCAGGGATAAGGCAGGCAGGAAATAATTCAGGAGTCAACATGGATGACTACGACTGGCAACCACCCCAAGAGTTACAAGGGCCTGCCCTGCCTGATATGTGGTACAGCTCCGAGCGATTAAAGAAGACCGTGCGTGTAAAGCGAGCCAAAAGCAGAGAGCAAACCAGTGTCGCCTGAGCGAGCCAATAGACTGGAGAAAACCAATGAATCAAAGCGTGCCAACAACCAAAAGGCAACCAAATGACAATAGTTGAAAGGAAATCACAATGAACATCCCAAAATCACTAATCCGCAGCCTGTACGATATCCAGCATCTAAGGATTCAGACGGGCAACCGCATCGTCGCCGAAGTTAAGGCCCGCATGGGACAACTGCCCGGCCAGAAGGAGGAAACCATCGACGACGCCGAAGCAAAGCAGTATCTCGACATTGCCCGTGCAGAGTATAAGCGAATCGCGGATGCGTTTGTACTCAACCGTGCCGCCAACTACTTCAAGATTAAATACGAGCAATACCAGATCATTAGCGACCCGGCCATGTTGCTATTTGTCAAGCTCTACATGAAGCACATCGAGGACGAAGCGGACATGGAGAAGATCGTTGCGAACGTGGTGCAACAGCATCCGATGTGGGAGGCTTTTCTGGCGGATGTCAAGGGCTGCGGTCCGCTCATGTCGGCCGTGCTGCTGTCGGAGTTGAACCCCCGCAAGGCCCGGCACGTTTCGTCATTCTGGAAGTATGCCGGACTGGACGTTGCCAGTGATGGCCGAGGCCGAGGCAGGTACAAAGAACATCTCGTCGACGCTGAGTACACGAACAAGGACGGCAAGCAGGATACTCGCAAGAGCATCACGTTCAACCCGTTCCTGAAAACCAAGCTGTACGTTCTGGCGACATGCTTCATTAAGTGTCGGGAAAGCAAGTACCGCAAGGTCTACGACGATTACAAGCACCGTCTCGAAAACCACGCGGTACATGCAGAGAAGAGCAAGGGGCACAGGAACAATATGGCGATCCGGTACACCCTCAAGATATTCCTGCAAGACCTGTGGTTGAAGTGGCGGGAATTGGAAGGGCTGCCGATCAGTGCGCCGTACCACGAGGCCGTGTTGGGGCATAAGCACGGAGCCGAAGAGGCAGAGAAAGCCGCATAAGTGGAGCGAGCCAACGATGCCAAGAAAACCAGGCAACAATAGCGAGCCACGCAAGGCGAGAAACCCACATAAGTGGAGCGAGCCATTGACGCGAAGAAAACCAGGCTTAACTAGCGAGCCAGGAGCCAGAAGAAAACCACGCATAAGTAGCGAGCCAAGGAATCCAAGAAAACCACGACCCAAGAGCGAGCCACAAGTCACGAGTAAACCGTGTGAATAGAGCGAGCCAG
>DAOOIV010000210.1 GCA_035384605.1 Phycisphaerae bacterium | reverse complement strand
AGGTTCTTGTTGATGCCGCCGGGGATGGCGCCGGTGCCGTGGATCTTCTTGCCGGCGGTTCGCAGGATGATCTCCTGGCCGTACTTTCGCATCATGACGCCCTGGACGGCCAGATCGGGGAACTTGGCGGCCACGCCGATCACGTTGCGAACGGCCGGGTCGGCGTCAAAGCCGAACAGCAGGTCGGGCGAGCACAGATGGAAGAAGTGCAAGGCGTGGGACTGGAAGAACTGTCCGTAGTGCATCAGTCGGCGCATCTTTTCGGCTGTCGGGGTGAGCTTGTCAGCGCCGACGATGCGGTCCATGGCCTTGGCGGCTGCCAGATGGTGGCTGACCGGGCAGATGCCGCACAATCGCTGAACCAGGACGGGCACTTCCCAGTAGGGCCGGCCCTGGATGAATCGCTCGAACCCGCGGAACTCGACGATGTGCAACCGGGCCTGCTTGACCTTGTTCTTACTGTCCAGCAGGATCGTCACCTTGCCGTGGCCCTCGACGCGAGTGACCGGCATGATGGTGATTTTGTTGCCACTTTTGGGTGATGCAGACACGGTGTTCCTCCGATCTCAATCGTATTTGATGAGCTGGTAAGGCAATTCCATCGGTTTGTTGTTCAGCAGCGCGACCAGGGCTTCCCAGATGGTGTCGGCCGAGGGCGGGCAGCCCGGCAGGTGGTAGTCGATCTTAACCACCTCGTGGCACGGGTAGACCTTGTTGAGAAGCAGCGGGATCTCGGGGTCGTTGGGTATTTTCCCCGAGGGGTTATAGCAAGTCGGGCACTTCAGGTATGCCTCTTCGAGACATTCCTGCAGGGGAATGGTGTTTCTCATAGCCGGGATGCCGCCCATGATGGCGCAGTCGCCGAGAGAGATAAGGATGTCACAGTTTTCGCGGAATTCCTGGAGGACGTGGACGTTTTCCTCGTTGCAGCAGCCGCCTTCGATCAGGCCGATGGCGCAGCGTCCGGTGATGTGCTTGAAGTCGTCGACCGGTGACCTGTCGAAGTCGACGAGCTCGACCAGTTTGAGGATGCGGTCGTCGATGTCGAGGATGGCCATGTGGCAGCCGAAGCAGCCGGCCAGGGACGTGGTTGCGATTCTTGGTTTAGCCATGTTTCCTATACCTCACTTGCCGGCCCGTGCGGCCTCAATATCGGAACCAATGGGCTTCTGGTCATACAACCGCTTGCCAATGGGGACGGCGTAGCCCGCTCGCTTCTTGAGGATGGCGCCCACCGGGCAGACGTCGGCGGCCTTGTCGGTAACGTCCATTCCCGTGTCCTTGAGGCGGGCCGAGGCATTGACGCCGATTTTCTTTCTGGAGCCGCGGCCAACGAACTGAAATACATTCTTGCCGTCCAGGTCGCGGGACGCGCGAACGCACCGGGCGCACAAGATGCACCGGTTGCGATCGATGAAGATGTCGGGATGCGATGCGTCGACGTCCCGCTTGGGGTTCTGATACGGATACTTGGGTGCGGTGATGCCGAAGCGGTAGGCGAGGGCCTGCAACTCGCAGTTGCCGCTCTTTTCGCAGAACATGCAGAAGTGGTTGCCTTCGACGAACAGCATGTCGATGATGTTTCTGCGGAACGTCCGGAGGGCTTCGGTGTCGTTGAGTACGACGGCCCCCGGCGCCGCCGGCTGCGTGCAGGAAGCCTGTGGACGGCCGTTGACCATCACGGTGCACACGCGGCAGGAACCGTAGGGGATGAGGCCCTTCATGTGGCACAGTCGGGGGATGTAGATGCCGGCGGCATCGGCCGCTTCAAGAATGGTCTGGCCGGGTGAGGCCTGCACCTCGACGCCGTCGATCGTAAACGTAAATGTGTTGCTCATGTCAATTCCTTATCATCCTATTTGCCTGCAAAAATCACCGACTTGCGTCCGACGAGCCTTTCGGCGTCGGCCACGGCGGCCTTGATGTCGAAGGTCGGCTGGAAGACCGTCTCGTGTTTCCTGATTTTCGCCTGATAGAGTTCGGGGAAGTTGGCCAGGCTCGTCAGGACGGGGTTGCCGGCGGTCTGGCCGAGGCCGCAACGGCTCATGGTCTTCATGGTCTCGCCCAGTTCCTTCAGGTATTCCAGGTCGCCGGGCTCGCCCTTGCCACGGAGGAGTTTCCCGATGCGCTCCTTGAGCAGGACGTTGCCGACGCGGCAGGGGGTGCAGTAGCCGCAGCCTTCTTCGAGGAAGAACTCGACGTAATAGTCGACGACCTCAAGCAGATCACGGGCCTTGTTGAAGACGACGATGGCGCCGCCGGTGGCGAGATCATCATAGCAGATGGTACGGCCGAAGTCCTTGGCTGGGACAAGCTGCCCGCTGGGGCCGCCGACCTGGGCGGCGAGGGGGTCTTCGGCCTTGGCCATTTCGAGCACGTCTTTGAGACAGGTGCCAAAGGGGACTTCGAAAACGCCGGGGGCCTTGCAGTCGCCGGAGATGCTCAGAAGCTTGGTGCCCGGGCTGCCCTTGGAGCCCATCTCGGCGAACCAACCGGCGCCCTTATCGAGAATCCGTGAGACGCAGCAGAAGGTCTCGACGTTGTTGACCACCGTGGGATAGTCGAGATAGCCCTTCTGAGCGGGAAACGGCGGCCGGTTCTTCGGATCGCCCCTTCGGCCCTCACAGGAGCTGATGAGGGCGGTTTCCTCGCCGCAGATGTAGGCCCCGGCGCCCATTTGAATGCGGATATCGAAGCTGAAGTCATTCTTACCGAGGATGTTCTTTCCCAGCAGGTTTTTCCTGCGGCGTTCGTCGAGGACGCTGTCGAGGTAGGTCTTGAGGTAGGCGTATTCGCCGCGGAGGTAGAGGATGCCGGTGTCGGCGCCGATGGCATAGCCGCCGATAGTCATGCCCTCAAAAAGCATGTCCGCGCACTCGGTGAAGAGCACGCGATCCTTGAAGGTGCCGGGTTCGCCTTCGTCGCCGTTGCAGATGACAAACTTGCGATCGCCCTGCGAGGCGCGGGTGAACTCCCATTTTATTCCGGTGGGAAAGCCTGCGCCACCGCGTCCGCGGAGCCGGGCGGTCTTCACGTCGCGAATCACCTCGGCCGGCGTCATGGCCAAGGCTTTCTTGAGACCCGTACCGGTTTCGTAGGGAGCAAAGATGACCGGGCCCTTCTTGCGAATGTTATTATGGACCATGGCGTGGATGCGATCGTCGGCGTTGTGTCCGTCGCCGAGTCTGGTCACCAGTTTGCGAGGGTCCATGTGCTCGCGCAGCTCTTTGATCATTTCACGGGCGCTGGCGCCGTTGAGCTTGGTGACGATGACGTCATTGACCATCGCGGCCGGGGCCTGGTCGCACATGCCGATGCAGGGCGTACGTTCCAGCGTGAAACTGCCGCAGGAAGTGGTTTGGCCCAAGGCGATACCCAGTTCCTGTGACAAGGCCTTGGCGACGCGGTCATAACCGTGCAGCCGGTCCACGATGTCGTCGCACAAGCGGATGACGATTTTGCCCTTGGGCTTGTCGGAGAAGAAAGCGTAGAAAGAGACGACGCTTTCGACTTCGACGCGCGGGCAACGACATTCCCTGGCGATAAGATCCATCGCTTCGCCGGAGACGCATCCGAACTGGTTTTGGACTGCCCGGCAGATATCCATCAGGCGCGTGCGGTCGTTACCGCATGCCTGACAAATCTCCCGGACGCCCTGTTCGAGAGGGATGTTACTCATGCATTACCTCGATCCTGACTGGGAGTGCTCACTGACAAACCTTGCGTTGCCGGCATCAGGCCGGCGCGAGTGCAAGGCTTGAGAACGCTCCAAATAGTCCGACAAACACGGTGCTCTTTCAACACCATGACCCATGGGGTGCCGTAACCAGGGAGCTCTCTTCTCCACGAAGGTTACCCAAACCCATCGTCTTTCGCCCCTGGTTTTCTGGAGGTCGGGTCTGCGGGTTTGCCCTTGCTCCGGATGGCCGTAAGTTCGACTGACGGCGTGACCTGGGCGTGCGGACAGAGGTAGCCACAGCGGACCGTTCTGTCCGGATTCGTGAAAAAAATCACGAGCCAGAGCATAGCCAAGTTCGCGCGGAATTGCAAGGCCTCGTCCCACCCGAAAACGGCGTTGTTGTGGTCCAAGAGCTGATGGCGGGGGCCTTGGCGGTTCAATTAGAACCCTACGGCCAGATATCTGTGCGGCTTGCGCGCATGTTTCGGGATCGCCGGGTGCCATGCCCACGGCTTTGCGTGGGCATGCCTGGAGTTTGGCATTTCGTCATTGTTTTACCCCCTGATTTGGTTTCATCGATGA
>DAOOIV010000209.1 GCA_035384605.1 Phycisphaerae bacterium | reverse complement strand
TCTCGGGGGGCCAGCAGCAGCGTGTGGCCATCGCTCGGGCCCTGGCCAACGATCCGGCCATCATTCTGGCTGATGAGCCCACCGGGAACCTCGACTCGGCGACCGGATCGGAAATCATCGACCTGCTCTCGTCCTTCAATCGCCAGCGAGGTGTCACCATCATCAGCGCCACGCACGATCACAAGATGCTGGCCGCCTCGACCCGCGTGGTGTGGATCACCGACGGCCGCGTGGATCGCATTGAGCGCCGCGAGGCCCTTCAGATCGCGGTGGGGAGCATCGACGGGCGGAGCTGAGCGGAGTGCGAATCGATGGCAGGCAATCCGTCCTTTGCCCGGACCACAAGCCCTACTCGATGGGGAATCGCTGGTCGGGTTCGGGGATGACCACGTCGGCGATGCCGTTCTTGCGCATCGTCTCGGCAAGAGTCTGCGACTGGCCGGCCTCGCCGTGAACGAGAAACACGCGGCGCAGGCGTCGTGCCAGCGGCTCGACCGCAGCCATCAGCTCGATCGAATTGGCGTGGGCGGAGAAGCCGGTCAGCACCTTGATCCTGGCTTTCACCTGGTAGGTTTCGCCGAAGATCTTGACCTGCTTGGCCTTTTCGAGCAGGCGGCGGCCGAGGGTGTTCTCCGCCTGGAAGCCGACGATAAGGATGGTGTTGGCCGGGTTTTCGATGTTGTTCTTGAGATGGTGGAGGATTCGGCCGACTTCGCACATTCCGCTCGCGGAGATGATGATCATCGGTCCCTTGCGGTCGTGGAGGCGCTTGCTTTCCTCGACGTCCTGCGTGTACTCGCAATCGTCGCAGGAGAGCATGTCGCCGGTGAGGTGATTGAACGCCGAGGATTCTTCGTCAAACACCTCCGGATGTTTTCTGAACACTTCGGTCGCCCGCACGGCCAGAGGGCTGTCCACCACCAGCGGAATACCCTTGGGGATCAATCCCTGATGGAGGCACATATGGTACTCATAAACGAGCACTTGGGTTCGCCCGACCGCGAACGATGGAATGATGAGCTTGCCGCCCCGGGCAACCGTCTCGTTGACGATTTCCGCGAATTCCTCGCGCATCTGTTCGGGTCGGGAGTGCTGCCTTCCACCATAGGTGCTCTCGCAGATGAGGTAGTCGCACTCGGGCAGGGGGTCGGGGTCTCGCAGGATTTCCATGCCCTTGCGCCCGAGGTCACCGGTGTAGACGATCGATCGCGTCTTGCCGGGTCCCAGATCGGCGTCGACCTTTGCCCCGCACGAGCCGAGCATGTGACCGGCCTCATGAAGCCTGGCCCTGATTCCCGGCAGCACGTCGAAGGTCTCGCGGAGTTCGCGCCGTCGGAACAGCTTGACCGTATCTTCGACATCGGCCTGGTTGTACAGCGGTTCGATGGGGGCATCGCCTTTCTTGACGCGCTTCTTGTTCCAGTATTCGGCATCTTCCTGTTGTATGTGAGCCGAATCGGCCAGCAGAACCTCGGCCAGGTCGCAAGTGGCGGACGTCGCGTAGATTGCTCCTGCAAAGCCGCTCTTGACCAGCAGGGGCAGACGGCCGCAGTGATCCACATGGGCGTGCGTCAGGATGACGGCTGCAATGTCCCGCGGGTCGCACGGCAGGGTGCGATTCTTGGCGTTGGCTTCGGCTCGTCGGCCCTGGAACAGCCCGCAATCCAGGCAGATGACGTCCCCGTTGACTTCGATAAGGTGCATGGAACCGGTGACTTCCTTCGCCGCCCCGTGAAAACGCAAGTGTGCCCGCATTGGCTGCAATCCTCGCCTTCGACCCCACCGGCCTTGTGCGTGTCAAGTCAATACATCACTTGTTTAACTTGTTTAACGGGTTTCTTCGACTTTGTCCACCCGAAAGCACCCAAGGCGGACCGCCTTTTTGGGGGCCGCAACCCAAGCGATCTGCGATCCGGAAACATGCGCGCAAAATGCAGACCAGTCGCGCCGGAAGAGACCAACGGGCTTTAGCCGGCCTTTCCAACCTCCCGGCACGGCGGTTAGTCGGCGCGCGCCCCGGTGCCGCCCAAGAACCTCGCGCGACCGGACTGTGACCGCGCCTTTGCCGGAGTCGGCCGCGCTTGCAGGGCTGACGCCGGCGCCGATTGCACTTGTCCACACGGCCGCATCCGGGGACAATGCTGCGGTTTGCTGCCTATCGACCGCACAACAGGAGCCAACCATGGACCATGCCGCGATCGCAGACTTCCTGAAAAAGAACGTCGGCCTTTTCAAGCACTTTCCGGATCACCGGGTGGCGGAGCTGGTTGCCGGTTCGCAAGTGGCGTCTTACGAGCCCAACGAGGCCATTGTGGAATTCGGCGAGGATGCGACCCATCTCGGAGCCATTCTGGAAGGCGAGGCGTCGGCCTCGGTCATCGCTGAAAGCGGCGACCGGCAGGTGCTCAGGCGCCTCAAGACCGGCGACACCTTCGGCGAGATGGCGCTCATGACCGGCGAGAAGACTATGATCGACATCATCGCGGAGACGCGATGCAGCGTGCTCCTGGTGCCGGTCAGTCTTTTTTCGTCGGTCATCATGACCGAGTCGCGGGCGGTGCAGCACATCTCGAGGACCATGTCGGAGCGGTTCAGGACGGTCATGCTGGACCCGTCCCAAGCAGCCGCCTTGAGAAACCAAAAAAAACCCATTACCATACAACTGAAGGGTGAACGGCCGGAGAAGATCCTCGTCCTCAACTGCGGTTCGTCGTCCCTTAAGTATTGTCTTTTTGACACGCAGAACGAGTCGAACAACGTTCGAGGCCTGGTCGACCGCATTGGCACCGACATCACCCGGCACACCTGCCGCGGACCGCGCGGAGAGGTTGCTCGCAATCTGCCCAAGGGCACCCACCGCGAGGCCTTCGAGGCCATGTTCGCCGAACTGACCGCCAAAGAGACCGGGGCCGTCTCCAGCGCCGCCGAAATCAGCGCCGTCGGCCACCGGGTGGTCCACGGCGGCGAGAGGTTCGCCGAGACCACGGTCATCACCGACGACGTGCTTCGCGAGCTCGAGACGCTGTGCCCGTTGGCGCCCCTGCACAATCCGATCAACCTCCTCGGTATTCGAGAGGCGCTGCGCGTGTTCCCCTCGGTCCCGCACTTTGCGGTATTCGATACCGCGTTCCATAACACCCTGCCTTCGTTCGCCTATCTTTACGGCTTGCCGTACGAGTACTACGAGAAGAAGAAGGTGCGGCGTTATGGTTTTCACGGTACGTCACACGCCTATGTCTGTCTTGCCGCCGCCCAGTATCTGTGCCGACGGGTCAATGAGCTGGAGATCATCAGTTGCCATCTGGGCAACGGGGCCTCTGTTTGTGCCGTGGACCACGGCCGGTCCGTCGACACCTCGATGGGGTTGACCCCGGCAGAGGGCCTGATCATGGGGACGCGCGGCGGGGATATCGATCCTGGGGTTCTTGTTCACCTTCAACGAGAAGAGGGATTGACCGCCGACCAGATCGACGAAATCCTGAACCGTAAGAGCGGGCTGTTGGGTTTGTCCGGCATTTCTTCCGACATGCGCGAGGTCGAGCGAGCGGCTCATGAGGGGAACCCCCGGGCCTTGGTGGCGCTCAAGACGTTCTGCTATCGGTTGCGAAAGTACATTGGCGCCTACGTGGCCGCCATGGGCGGATTGGACGTGATCATTTTCACCGCCGGGATCGGGCAGGGCAGCGCCCGGGTTCGCGCGTTGGCCCTGCAGGGCCTGCGCTGCATGGGGGTCGTTCTGGACGAGCAGCGCAATCGCGAAGCCCATGCGTGCGAGGAGATCCGCCGCATTTCAGCCGACGATTCGCCGGTTACGGTGCTCGTCGTGCCCACCGACGAGGAACGGATGATCGCTCGAGAGTGCTTGCGAGCACTCAGCCGCTCGTACATCAAGCAAGTCCTTGAAACGCAACGACAGGAGCCTATTCCCATCGAGGTGTCGGCCCATCATGTTCATCTCACACAGGAACACGTCGAGGCGCTGTTCGGCGTCGGTCATGAGCTGACCCGGCAGAGCGATCTGTCGCAACCTGGCCAGTATGCCTGCCAGGAGCAGGTGACGCTGATCGGCCCGCGCGGCCGCGTCGAGCGGGTGCGCGTTCTTGGGCCGGTGCGCCAATTCACTCAGGTCGAGATCGCGATGACCGAGCAGTTCAAGCTTGGCATTCATCCGCCCATCCGCGAGTCCGGCGATCTGAAGGACACGCCCGGCATTACCATTGAAGGTCCCGCAGGGAGCGTCACCATCGACAAGGGTGTGATCTGTGCCATGCGCCATATCCACATGACGCCCGAGGACGCGCTCCGCTACGGCGTCCGCGACAAGTTTACAGTGCGCGTATG
>DAOOIV010000208.1 GCA_035384605.1 Phycisphaerae bacterium | reverse complement strand
GGACCGCCTTTTTGCGGGCCGCAACCCAAGTGCTCTGCGATCCGGAAACATGCGCGCAAAATGCGCACCAGTCGCGACGGAAGAGACTGAAGTCTCCAGCCTGAAGCCTGAAGTCCCGCCGGACAGCGCGCCGGCCGCCAAGCGAAGGTCGTTGCGGGCCTGTCCTCCATAGCTCCAAGAGCGACGGAGGGCACATCCGCCGAGAAGGCCCGTCATGTGCCAATGTCAGGGCCGGTCTGTTCCAAGCCAGTCGTTGAACCAATCGTTAACCGAGCGGCCGTGGCCATTGAGATCTTGACGATTCGCAGATCGATGCGTCTTGCCAGTGGCCGCGTCGCCAATCAATGCGGATGTGGGGGAAGTGGGATGCGTAGCCCAGGTTTTTCAGCAGGATAAAAGGTCCACAGGTTGGCCGGAGCGCCTCGCGAAATGAGTACCCCGGCGTATGCACGGGTGCTTCATTGATCCGGCCGTCGCCGGAGGCTGACCGGAAGAACATGTGAGAACGGTGAAAACGCTGAACTTCGGAGGGGCAATTGTCCGATGACAGTTGTTGGGCATACACGTGATAACTGACGGGGCCGGGGCGGCATGTGCCGTCCTGGCATCGGCCCGTGAGTTCTCTGAATAGACGGAGGATTCTGCTGGTCGAGGGTCGAAAACCCGATTGCGCCGTGAAAAGCGGCAGCCGCATTTAGTGAGCCCCGAAGGGGCCCGGGCACTGGATTCGTGCAAGCCGACGAACCCAAGCGCCATCATAAAGATGACAACGGCGAACGCAACGGGAAGTACTTTCCCGGGTTCGCCGTTGGTCTTTTCATGCAACGCGAAAGCCGACAGACGGATGTCAACGCTTCGCTGATCGGGGCCCTGAATTCGATCACTTCCCCTTGTTCGATTGTTCAAGCAACCATGCCCTGACATCCTCCTTGGTCGTCGGTTGGGCAATCCGGTCCGGAAGCAAGCTCTCGCGTACCGCTTGAAGATTGCGCTTCAGTGCCAAATGAGGCCGGATGACGTCGAGGAACAGGTCGTAGTTATATCGGTTGTAACCATAATTCACGCCGGCCAGCGACAGATAGCGTACGCGTCTTCGCACCGCATCCTGAAGCCAGGCGACCGTCTTGTCGTGAAAGATGAAAAACTGGCCGCCCACCTCTTCTATTTCGCTGGGGTTGATCTGCACCATCATATTGCCGGCACCGGCCTTGCGGAACGCGTCGATCTGATCAGTGTTCAAGTAGTGGCTGATGATAGTCTGCGGAAACCGCTGGAGCAGCCAGCGATGAAAGGGCGTCGGTGTGCGCCAGATGCCATGGACGGAATCCAGGTAGATGAGCACATCCGGGTTGACCGCCCGGCACGCCGTGAAGACCGCTTCAATCTCCTCCGCAAGCTGCGGGTTGAATTGATTGGCGCCAAACCAGTCGAGGCTGAGTTTGAGGATATCGGCTTGCTGATCCCTTGGGATATCCGGGCCAAGCCAGCTTCTGAACCAGCGTTGCAGGTGTTCGTCGTCTTTGGTGGTCGGCAGTCCTTGGGGCTCGACGGCGACCATCAATCCCTTTTCGTGAGCGTAGGCGATGGTGCCGAACAGGACATCCTTGAATCGCGGGCTGAGACCTTTTTCATCAAACAAGAACCCTTCTGCGGTACGAATGTCGTCGCCGATGCAGAATACGTTGAAAGCCCCAAGGATAATGGCTTCATCCACCCAACCGCGCGTCTTCGGCAGCTCCCAGACGAAGTAGTCGTGTCGGGGATAGAGATTGAAGACGTGGCTGCGGCCGGTCTTGAGGTACCGACGATTAAGTTCTTTGAACACCTCGGAGCCGGCCGGGTCTGCCCACACCTGGAACTCCGATAGAACGATGAACTCATCCGGAACCGCGCTGACGGTCAGAACCGCCGATAGAGCTAAAGCATGCAGCATTTTCCCGGCCTTTCTCAAATGGGCTGTCCTCCCGGTCCGTGTCATGATTTGCCCAGTCACGCACGGTCAGGAACACTCCAACGTGGCCTGATTATGATTTGCCGGATGGTGCTGGGCAAGGCCTTGGAGCATTCGCGGCGGTTGGGAAAGTCGCTGACTCATTGGCGCTCGCCGGGCATCCAGGGTATTGCTTTCTCCACTTCCTGATAAAGCGGTGCCATGTCGGCATCGGTCGGCTTGACGCTCGCCGCTCGTCCGGCACGCCGATGACCGCCATTAGTCGATTTTTCGCCGGTCGTCTCTGACGATATCATCGCCGCGTCACGGCCCGTGACAATCCGTGTCAAGGCGATGCCCTCGGAAAGCGTCAGGAAGGCAGTTTCGGTCAAAGCCTTGGATCTCGAGCACGTGGATACCAATGGCAAGAACGTATGCAGCAGTGTCATCTTCCAGTACTGAGCTTCAGGCTGTATAATGTACCAGAGTGGGCAACTCCAAGGCGGACCGCCTTTTTGCGGGCCGCAGCCAAATCGCACGGTGATCGGGAAACATGCGCGCAGAATATAGACCAGTCACGAAGAGACAGACTGAGAACAGGTGAAGCCATGGCACTGACCCCGGAAGAGCGGGACTGGCTGTTGGAGCAAAAACGAGAGCTCAAGCGTGAGCTCGATGAGATTGCCGCGGCAAAAGCTTGGCCCGGTTACGTTGACAAGAACGAGCGTCGTATCGAACTCCTCGATGCGCTGGGTAAAGTCGAGCGGCAACTGCGCGAGGATAGAGACTGAGGAGGACGGTCTTCTTGCGAGCTGCAACCAAAGCGCACCGCGATGCAGAAAGATGCCCGCAATCTGCACACACTTCTGGCCGTAAGGTTCTAGACGGACCGCCCTCGTGCGGTTCGCGGCCGAAGCGCGCTGCGACCCGGAAACGCGCTCGCAAGCCACACGGACCTCCGGCCGTGAGGTCCCAAAACCAAACGAAGGCCCATCCCTTCCCGTTTTCCCAGCAGGCAACGCCGGACAGGCGCGTTCGCCTCGGCAAACCAGGGTCGCGGCTCTGAGAGTGCCGGCTGGACCGCCAAGGACCATTGCCTGGAGGAATGGCGTACCCGGTCGTCTGGACGACCGCAACCGGCGAGCGTAGGGTGTCTGTCGGCGGTGCGGCGAAACATCTGCCTGCCCGGCGCGTCTATCAGGGCAGGGACAGTGTGCCCGTGGCGGGGACCGTCTTGACGAGCCGGCGGGTTTATCCCGCCGGTAATGTGCCTGTTTCTTAAAGACCGAGGGGATGAACCCCTCGGCTCGTCAAGAAGACCGAGGGGATGAACCCCTCGGCTCGTCAAGAAGACCGAGGGGATAAACCCCTCGGCTCGTCAAGAGGACGGCGATGGGGGTGCTCGGCGAGGGTTTGCACGTGAATGGGAGACCAAGTACGACAACGCCAGTGTCCGAGGTACCCGCCCCTCATACGCCACAAAGATTGGAGTTTCTGGCAAAGCTGTGCCCATGGCTACGACCGGTCGCATGGGCGCCATTGGCCCGCCAAGTCTCGCCGCGACAGGCCTTCCCGGTTCATATCCTCGGCATGATTGGCTGTTTTGTCGCATGCGTGTTGATGACCGACTTCTCCGCCCGGCTCCATGGCTCGCCGGTCAGCACGGTGGGAACTGTCAGGAACTCGTTTCAGAACGATCCTGTGGGAGTGGTCGTTGGCGCGTTCATGCTGCTGATCGCCGTGGAAGCTGGGTGCTTGTTTTTGGCATGGCTGCTCACGCCATGGGGGGCTGTGGATGAACTCCCGGCCGCCAGCTTTGTCCACGCCCTCAGGCTTGTCTGGCTTCACACCACACATGCGGTTCCGCTCATCTTCGTATCCGGTACTGCGATGACCGAGTACAACTACCTGCTCAGATTTGGCGATCCTGTCGCTCATGATTACGCCCAACAGTACGGTGGGTATGTCGTCAGCTGCGTGATCGCGGCGTGTTCAGCATGGTTTCTTTGGGCGCTGTTCCGAGCGACAGGAGCATCTCGCGCGGCAACGCCGAGTTCTCGGCCGCCGACCTGTGATTACTGCGGTTACAACTTGACCGGGGCGAGGCCTGACGGGCAATGCCCTGAATGCGGCGTACCTGTACCCATGTCGCTCGGGTCCGAGGCAAGACCAGGGACTGCCTGCGATCTGACGCGCCCCACCGCGTTCGGGGCGGCTATGCGAAGATGCTGGCGAGACGCGGTTTTTCGACCGGCAGGGCTGGGTCGGCAGATTCGGGTAACACAGACCTCGCGGAATCACAGTCGATGTCTCACGGCGATACTGCTGCCTCTCTGGTGCGTGAGCGCCGTTGCTTTTGCCCTCTCGGTGATGGCTCCCGAAACCGCTCTCAACAGGGTTGTGGTCGCGCGGAC
>DAOOIV010000207.1 GCA_035384605.1 Phycisphaerae bacterium | reverse complement strand
TCACCGCATCATCAAACCGGCGGATTTACAGCATGTTCAGACCGGCGCCGACAGCGTTGGCCAATTCGCGGACATTGCCGGGCCAATCATAGGCCATGAGTGCCGACATCGCGTCGGAAGAGAGCGTCTTCATCGGTTCATCGTAGAGCGCCGCCTGTCGGGCGAGAAAATGCTCGGCCAGACAGATCAGGTCGCTCTTGCGCGCCCGAAGCGGCGGCACCTCGATACGAACCACGTTGAGCCGAAAATAGAGGTCTTCGCGGAATTCCCCCCTCGCCACCATTGCTGTCAGGTCGCGATGCGTGGCCGCGACGATGCGAACATCGACCGGCAGGGCCTCGACACCGCCCAGCGGGACAACGGTTCCTTCTTCCAGGCATCGCAGCAGCTTGGATTGCATGGCGGCCGGCAGTTCGGCCACTTCGTCAAGGAATAGGGTCCCACCTTCGGCCGCCCGGAAGAACCCGAGACTCGCCCGGTCGGCCCCCGTGAAAGCACCTTTCACGTGCCCGAAGAGCTGTGATTCGATCAGAGTATCGCTGAGAGTGGTGCAATCGACGGGCACGAACGGCCCGTCGGCCCGAGGCCCCAAGGCGTGAATCTGGCGGGCCACGAGTTCCTTGCCGGTTCCGGATTCGCCGCAGATCAGGACCGTGCACGTGCGACGGCTCACCGCGTCAATGAGGTGACGCAGTACCTCCACCTCGGCGCTTCGCCCGACGAATTCGGGAGCTCGCGCGACCGGCAGATGAACGCCTGCTTTTCCCCAAGCCAAGCCCACTGGGTTTCTTTCTGAGGTTCTCGGCCCTGCCGGCCATCCCAGCAGAGTCTTTGACCGCACATCCATGCGGACTCCGCGGCGACGCTTGCCACCGCCGTCGTCGCACCAGGCCCGCCGCCCTGCGGACCCGACGCTCCCTCCAAGACTCCTCAGAACATATCACCAGAGCAAAAAAAGAACTGATCCTGGCCGCGAAGATCTGGTGCTTTTCCACCTCGCAACCGGTATGTTGGCAGAATAGGCGAACACCCTATCCGTGTCAAGCCCCATTGGTCCTTTTGTTCAAAGTATTTTCGCCCCACCTTGGACAGATTATCTCTGAACACCCCGTCGAGGACGGCGGCGCTGGTTCGGGCGAACCCGCGTTTCCGTCTGGGCTTCAAATGGGCAGCTCGATGCGAAAGGGGCCATCGTCCTGAACACTATGTCCCCACTAGAGTTACGCGTTGCTGATCGGTGCTCGTCGTTTCCAGGGCTGTTCATGAATGGCAGGTAAAGGGCGGGTTCTCGCTTGTTCATGCGGGGCTCAATTCCACTTGGTCGTGAAGACGGACTTGGGTCGGCAGCCGTCTTGTCGCCGTGCCCCCCGCAGGGCAATCTGAGCCGTATTCCCGGCCGGGGGCAAACAACCCGGTCGATCCGTTTCAACGGGTTTCAACGGCCAAGACAGGGTAAGGCGGCAGGCACGGCTGATGGCCCAGCGAGAAAGCACCCCGTCCAAGGCCATGGGCATGGCGCCCTTAGGAAGACTTAGGGGGGCGAAACCTTATTTCGTCGCTGCACGGCCCGGCGCGCGGGT
Source organism: Phycisphaerae bacterium (assembly GCA_035384605.1). NCBI lineage: Bacteria > Pseudomonadati > Planctomycetota > Phycisphaerae > Phycisphaerae bacterium. The sequence goes on along the minus strand of DAOOIV010000207.1, from coordinate 2,825 downwards.
CCGCAGGCGCGGCACCCACTTGCGATCCGGGCTGAGGGGACGGCGGCTCGCTACGGGTGGTCCGGCGACTGGATGCCACCGCGGAGAAGAAGCGCGACCTTGGCCGGCGACTCGACGCTGCCCGCGAAAGTATCGATCTGCCAAGCCTTGACACTCAATCAAGCCGCTGCCCCGGAGGTAAGCCCGAATCAGAAAACGCCCCGATCACAAAGCGGTTCCGGCGCGCCCAGAGGTATCGGGTCGAACATGCCGGTCCAGCGTATTGCATCTCCAATCAAACCGTTGCGGTGCGGGTAATTGCGATGTATGGTGCCTGTTGCTGATGCAACGGCGATGAACCGGCAGCGGCGCGCCGGTTGGCACGTCGAGGCCGCATCTGAAGTATGTGGGAGTCGATCATGTCTGACGACCCGACGCGAATCCTGAACCGCCGTGAGATGCTGGCGACGGCCGCTCTTACCGCAGGCACGGCATTGATTGCCAAGGGCGCACAGCGCCCTGAGCGATCCACCCAGCGGCCCGTGCCCTGTCTATTCACCAAGCCGCTGCACAATCGCCCTTTCAAGGATCTGCCGGTCGTCCTGAACGAGCTCGACGTCAATGCGGTTGACCTGACGTGCCGAAAAGCAGGGCACGTGGCCCCGGAACGGGCGGCAGAAGATCTTCCGGCTGCCGTGGAGCAGCTTAAGAATGCCGGCATCAGCGTGACCATGGTCACAACCGAGATCACCGATGCGGGCAAAGACCATGCCGAAACCATCGTCCGTACGGTGGCAAGCCTCGGTATCGGTTTTGTCAAGCTGGGATACTACAGCTATGGTGATCTGCATAACCTCCATCAGCAACTGGCCGAGGTGAAGGCCAGGCTCAGGGACCTTGCGGCACTCTGCGGCCACTACAAGGTTCGGGCGGGGTTCCATAATCATAGCGGCATGACCATCGGTGCCCCGATGTGGGATCTCTGGCAGCTCTTGCGGGACCTGCCCGCCGACCAGATCGGATCGTACTTCGATTTGCGTCACGCCACCGTCGAGGGCAGTGAGGGCGGCTGGCGGATCGGGCTGGCTCTGCTGGCCCCGCGCATCATCATGGTCTCAGTCAAGGACTGCATCTGGCAGAAAGAACCGAAGGGCTGGCGTGTCAAGGATGTTCCGCTCGGCCAGGGGGCGGTTCGGGTCGAGGAGGGGTTCCGCCAGTTGAAGGATGCCGGCTTCGCGGGGCCGGTCTCCCTGCACGTGGAATACGCGTCGGGGAACGCGGCCGTCGGTTCCGATGAGGATAAGCAGAAGCTCGAATCCATCCGCAGAGATTGGCTGATATTGGCCGATCTCATGAAGGCGGTTGGCTGGTAGATATGAACCCGATCCAGGAAGGACAGGACTGGCTTGACCAGCAGATGATGCGCATCGCCCTGGCCGAGGCCGAGCGGGCCCTGGATACCGAGGACGTGCCGGTCGGAGCGGTGGTGGTCCGTGACGGCCGGGTCATCGGTCGGGGCTGCAATCAGCGCGAGGCCCTGCAGGACCCCACCGCTCACGCCGAGATGATTGCCCTGACCGCCGCCGCCGCCGAAGTGCGCTCTTGGCGGCTGGAGGGTTGTACGCTCTACGTGACGCTGGAACCTTGCACCATGTGTGCCGGGGCCATCGTGCTGGCCCGGATCGATCGGGTAGTCTTCGGGGCCGACGATTCAAAGGCCGGGGCCTGCGGCTCGGTCTACAACATCATCGAAGACGGGCGGCTGAATCATCGACCGCAGATGACCGCGGGCGTACTGGCCGCCGAGTGCGGCGAGCTGCTGCGGACATTCTTCACCTCCCAGCGGGCCAAGGGAAAAAAGTAATTCCCTTCCTCTCCCCCTTACCAAGGGGGAGCCGGAGGGGGTATCTCTCCCCGTTACCAATGGGGAGCCGGAGGGGTGTCTCTCTTCCCCTTACCAAGGGTCCGGAAAAGGGGAGGTCCGCAAAAGGGGATTGCGCCAAGCAGCCTGCGAGAGGAGGCGGCTTGCTTCGCAAGCCCGATCGCCTTGCGATCGCCGGCGAAACCAGGCGTCGAGTCAAGGGCTGGGTTTTTCCGGCCCCATCCACGGCGCCGACGGCAGCGGCGGCCTGCTGGCGGCCGTCGAGGAGCACGACCCCAAATCGAGCAGCGACGACGAGAACTTCTGGTGTTTCTACGACGCCGAACCCGTGACTCGCCGGGCAACGCAAAGCGTTGGGGCCGCTGGCCCGCGGGCAAAGCCCGCCCGTCGTGTCAAGGGAAACGGCAATGTCGGCCAGCTTGTCAAGACGGTCAAGGACGACAAGAACACATGTCAGGATGATTTTTGAGCTCTAATAGTGGTGTTGGCGGCGATTTTACCGGCGGCAGTGGCGACCATCACCGAAGTGTAGAAACGGGGACGCAGCTATTCTTTGAGAAGCGGTCAGCCTTTAGCGATCAGCTTTCAGCGGCCAGAGGGGTGGTGTTCTGCCGCAGTGGACGCAGAGGGGCGCAGAGACCTGTTTCCGCGATCTCCGTTACCTCATGTTCAAACGCCTTCCTCCTGTTCTTCATTTGCGTCAATCCCATGATCTGCGGGCCGGAACCCCGCTCGGCCCGGAATCCTTTCCGGGCCGCATCCCCTGCGGAATCCTTTCCGCATTCGGCATCCATGACGATGCCAATCCTCCACCCGAAGGCCAGCAGGTAGGGCAGGTCACAGCCCCGCCAAGTCGCATCGACGAAGCAGGAATATTAGGGACAGTCACCTATTTACGACGACGGGAACCTGACGCAGGATGGCACGTTCGACTGCACCTGGGACGCCGGAACCCTTGACGCGA
>DAOOIV010000206.1 GCA_035384605.1 Phycisphaerae bacterium | reverse complement strand
CGAAGATGGAGTTGCCCAGGATCTGTGGCATCCGGGCGACGGTCTCGGCCTCCTGACCGGGGAAGAGGTGGCCGACGGAGTTGTCGGGGCGGGGGGAGGCGGTTGTGTCGAGCGTGGCCGGCAGGCTGGTCCAGTAGCTGCCGCCGGGTACGGCCGTGCTCAGCGGCTCGGAGCCGCTGACGTAGGTGTTGTTGGCGTCGTTGGTTCCGAAGTCAGCCGAGGCGATCAGAAGTACTTGTGATGTTCGCCGTAGATGTATTGCTCCGGCGTCAGGCCATGGCTGTTTCCGCCATAGCCGACGCAAAGGGCACCATCTGGACCTCGCCAGACGGTCACGTATGCATCGGCACACACTTGCTCCTCAAACCGCCAGATCCAGCAGTCGCGGTCCCCGACGCGGGCGGTTCGCAGGAACTGCAAGTCCCTGGCCTTGATCCGTCGGTCGACTCCCTCCAGCCGTAGGTAACTCATGATCTTCCGCATCGGCACGGGGCATGATTTGGCCGAATCATCCTCCAACCGAGGTAAGTCCAGCGTCATCGCCTTCAGCTCTGCGTAGCGGTCAGGCTCGGGCTCGCGAACGGACTCCGGCAACGAGTTCGTTCTCGCGGTGAGCCATGCCTGGCCTTTGAACGCCGGTCGCCACCCAACAGGCAAAGGATCGTCAGGCAACGGCTCATCGCGAACTGGAAACGTAAAGGGCTCCAGATCTCGGAATTCTCGCCAGGGGAACACGCGAGCCAGGGATGCACTCAGATAAAGACAATGAATCGCGTCCTGGAACACGGTCGCATCCGGCAGCTCACTGCGAAGAACGTAGGGCTCGTCTGAGCTTGCTCCCGACAAGCCGCAGATCTCGCATTCATAGTACTCATACCGTGGGCTTTCTCTACCAGCCCGAAAGAAGATGTAATCCCGGAAGTAGATCGAATGGTAGTCTGGGAGAAGCGAACCATCTCTCCAGAAACAACGACCTAGGCTATGTTCGGGTAAGTGTGGACGCAGGAAGTCCAAAAGACGTTGGTGAATCACGGCCACCCCCCCGCGGAACACAATGCTGTAGGAAGTCCCTTTGTAGAGCTGTATGAGCGGCACATCAACGGGCTGTGGGAAGAGGTCTTGCCTGAGCTTGCCGCAATTCGGACAGAGGATTCGCCCCCGTTGCTCCTTGGCCCACTGGACTACGGGATGCGTGTAGGCATCTTTCTTCTTGCCGACCAATTCGACTATCATACCCTGCTTACACATGCGATCACCTATCGCCCTTGTGCGCTCAGTTGCTGGAGCACATGCTTGAGCAGGCCCGTTCCGTTCGCACTGTCAAACTCCCTGGTGTAGTCGACCATCACATCAAGGGCCGCCTGTTGCTTGCCCGCGTTTTCCTCGAAGTACTTCAGCCACGACTGCCCGCGCTTCGGGTAGATGCCCTTCTGGCTCAAACGTCGCAGCAAACCGCCATGATACTGCCGATGCATGGTCTCGGTGAGCAGCACCTTGATGCCGTCGTCGAACCCTCGTGGGAACTTGGCCCGAGCACGGGAATTCGGGGGACACCTTACCTATTATGCCAAGCCGATCTTCGCAGTTTGCATCGGAAAACAGCCCCTATCTCATCGAAATACGTATAGTGTCCCCCGATTTCCCACAGACTGCGGGCACCAGTCTCGGGCCGTGTGGGGTAGGTCATGCCGACCAGCCGGTCGTAGTTGTAACCGTTTTCGCCATAATGGCTTGTATCCCAGGTATAGCTGACGGCCGGGGTGGTGTTTTCATCCACCGGACCCCCGTGAGACTGGAACTCGGCCGTCAGATGGCGCAGCCCGTCATAGTGGAAATGGCTCTGGGAGAGGATGTTGCCGGTGGCGTTCTGGCCGTCGTACGCGGTGACGGTTTCGGGCAGGCCGTCGGGCGTGTAGCTGTAGGTGATGGTCTTAATCGGCGGCGGCGGGTCGTACCGCTCGTTGGCCCCCGAGGCGTACCAGCGCGAGCCGGTGACGTCGGTTTGGACGAGCCGCCCTTGCTCGTCGTAGTGGTAGACGAACCGGTTGCCCTTCTCATCCGTCCGGCCGGCCCCATTCCGTACTCTGAATCATGAAGCACTGAGCTCACGCCGCCCTCTGTCAATGTTCCTGCCGGCATCCTTCCGGTCAGCCGTTCCATATCTCGCGAGGCGACCCGCCGGGCCACAGCGGCCGCTCAAAAAACGCAGAAGGAACAGGCTTGCCCACTGTGGCTGGCTCGCCCAGGTTGAGCAACAGGAGGTAATCCGCGTCCCCGATTGCCGCTTGGGTAACGGTCTCATCCTGGCGATCGCTGCCGGTATACACTGCTTGGCACGACGCTACGGCCTCCTCGATGGCCTCGGCATCGCTGATGCGATGGCACGCTGTCGCCAGGGCCGGGACGGCGAAGTACGTGAGTTGCTCGAATGGGTACACCTTGCCTCCGATGCCACAGAGTCTCTTCCACTTGGCGGTCACGATGTCGGCCGTACGGCGGGCATCCTTCGCCGCTTGCCTGCTAAGCGGTGTACCGGTTGTCGCCACATCCTTGCAGCGTTCGATGATCTGCCCGAGAGTGTCCTGAAACGACTGCCACTCCTGTGGAGTGGCACGGAGCCACTCACGAGGCATGGCCCGCTGGCAGCCTCGAACGGCTAGCGCAATGCTGGCTAAAAAGGGCAACCCCTGGACTTTCAATGAGAGCACTACACTTGGAGGGTCCGGCCACGGTTCAGCGGAGGGCATCTCGCGTGGTCGCTCGGCCCACTTCCGCTCATACGGATCCAGGATTCCTTGCGGTGACGCGAAGTACTGATGAAGGAGCCCCTCCAGCGTGATATTGCACCTCGCGAGACCGCGGGCCTCATGGTCGAAGAAGGACATCGTGCCATCTGTGCCAAGCACGTAGCAGTCCCCCAGTCCATTGTCCACCACTTCGATTAGGTGGCGATTGGGATCGGGATACTCGAATCCGAGCCTCTCGCACTCCTCGCGGTTTGTGCCTTCTGTCCACCTTGTCACGTATGCAAGAGGCTTGGCCAAGTACCAGGGGTCGGCCAGCGGGCCGACCCGGTCGAGGACCATGCCGGGAGCGGAAAGTGCCGCATCCCGGAGCAGCTTCGGCAGGGGTCGCGGAAGTGCTGCCGTCATGGCCTCAAACGCCGTCAGCTCAAAGGGCGCTGCTTGCCATACTGTTGTCTCCAGATCGCCCGAGACGCGCACAGCAATTCTCAGGTCGTTCCCTCGAAGCCATACCTCCACGCCGGCAACCTGAGCAGCCCAGTCGCGCAACGGCAGCGACGTGCCGGACCATGCATCGCAAATGGCGGCCGCCATGGCCTCGCCCGACCCGTGCCGGGTCAGCCAGCCGACCATGTCACTCAGGTCACTCCAGCCGTCCTCGATCAAAGCAGATGCGAGTTTCCGCAGGAAACGCCGATCCAGCGGAGGCCCAAGTTTTAGATCATCCATGCCCACGCCTCCAAGATACGCTCACCAGACAGTATCCCGCCAGTAGTTCCACGCATAGGCACCGGAGAAACAGTCCCCAGTCAGATGGTAGAGATCGTCAGCAGCCGCGGCCTCATCCATGATCGTCATCTGGCCAGTATTCTGTATCCTACGGGAGATCACTGCCAGCTCCCACACATATGGATTGTCTATTCTCAAGCTATCCATCATCTGCATGCCATACATGACACCGCCGACGACAGCCATTCCTTTGCCGATTGCGCCGAGTTTGTCGAGCCGTCCGCCTGACACCCGTCTGACCAGCTTGTCGGCGACCCCGTTCTCGGCCTTTTCCAGTCGCAAGACGTACCTGCATGCTGCTCGCGGTTGTAGAAAATCAGCGCCTTTCGCTTTGCGTATGATTGCGTTTGCCTCCTTCGCCGCTTCTTTGAGGGCCTTCTGGAAGCCCTTATCTGTCACGTCCACGCCTGCGGCCCGTGCTGCATCGCAGATATACCCCCGCCGTTCCGCATCGCTCAGTGCGGCCCATTTGGCCCGACCCTTGTCGCCAAACGGGAAACCCTTCTTGCTGAGGTAGTCGTGAAACGCCTGGTGGCTGGCGTCATCAAGATCGATCCCCGGACCGTCACTCGGTCCTCCCAGGTGCAGCGGCCAAATGTGGTGCTCCTTCAGACCAGATGGATCGGTACTATTGACCGCATTCGCCCCAAGATACGCATAGAGGTTCATTCCATTCGAGAAGTGCCCTGCATCGTTCAAGGCCCCGGCCAGGATCAGAAACGCTTGCGCGTTCCTCACAGCGGCACTAACGACCAACTGCGCCGTCTCAATCGGATCTCTCGACGTGAACCGCCCCAGCGCGGGCGAGTACCAGCGATTGCGGTTGTGATATAAGCCCGCAGCGTTCAGCGATAAGCTGTCAGCGGTGTTGAAGGAGTAGAAGAAAAGGCCTTG
>DAOOIV010000205.1:668-4448 GCA_035384605.1 Phycisphaerae bacterium | reverse complement strand
AAAGGCTGCCCGGAGTCACGTCATCTACTCGGCTACCACGGGGCGGCTCTACACTGCGACGTGGGGCGATGACGGCAAGCAGTTCTACAGCTTCAGCCCGACCACGGGTTTGCTGTTCGGCAACAACAGCCCGGAGAACAGCGGCCATGGGTACAACGATTTCGGCTGTCTGGACTTTAACGGAACAGACGTGATCGCGGCGGGCTTCGGCGGCAACGTGATCCGTTATCACGATACCGGTGACGGCTCGACCATCAGCACGTTCTACCCGACCAGCAGCAATTACGGCGAGTTTCGCATGTATGGCGGGCTCTACAAGGACGCGAACGGGGACAGCATCGCTGTGATGGCAACCCGCAGTAGTGAAGGGCCGAACGCCAGGGTCCTGGCGTTCAACGCCACCACAGAGCCCCAGGTAAGCTGTGCCTCCTACGAGGATGCAGGCGTCTACATCGACAACTTGAAGATCACGCACGGGGCCACGGGCGTGGAGAACACGCGGCTGGACGTCGCGGGGTTTGAGGGCTACGCGCTCGGCGATCTGCCCGGCCAAGCCAACCCCGGCGGTACCGGTACCGCGACCTGGGAGGACGATACCGGCGGCGGTGCGTCGGCCGTGGGCAAGGTCCAAGTGGTGAACAACCTGCCTGCAGGCGGCAGCGGCAAGGGAATCTTGATCGATGCGGCGGGCGGATGCGGCGGTTGGCAGGGCGTCTTTGCCAATCTCGGCGGCGCTCTTACTGACACGGTCGTGATCGTAAGCTGGGACCAGTATCGCGGCGACCTGACCGACAACGAATGGTTTGCCGAGAACATCGATTATAGCGGCTGGTGGGCCATGGCCTGGGACTCGTCGACCCCGGTCGGGAGCATCTCCCCTCGCAACTTTGACGCTTGGACCCCCCTGGCCGCGGGTGCCTGGCAGCACATCGAGTACCGGTTCGACTTTGGAGCGTCCACTCCAACGGTGACTGTCTCTGTAAACGGCGTCCAGGCGGGTGTCAACCTGGCTGCAGGTGAAACGAGCATCCGCGGGTGGGACTTCGAGGTCGAGGGCACACTCAAGGATAATGACTTCGAGGCGACACCGATCACCCCGATCTTCTCGTATGATACCGGCACGGCTGAGATGATCAGCGGTTTGCAGATGGGGCCGGTCGCCGGCGGCGCGACCCAGCAAATCTATTACTGGGTGGGTGATACCCTCACGGCTCTGACCTATGTCAAGCCGATCCCAGGCGATTTCAACAAGGATGGCTACGTCGATGAGAACGACGTCACTATCTTTGAGGGTTGCGCGACCGGACCGGGCGTCCCCTACACCGATCCAAACTGCAACCCTGCTGATCTGGATCCGGACGGAGACATTGATCACGCGGACTTCGGGCTGTTCCAGAGGTGTATCAGCGGGACGGCGCCGGGTGACGTGAACTGCCTGGATTGATTGTTCAAGATTCTGGGACCGACGTGTCCTGTTGAGCAGGCTTTGAAACGCAAGCGAAACGGTCTTGTGTTTGACCTTTCGCTTGCGTTTCAAGCCGTTTTATAGGGAGCAACATCGCGATGACCGCAAAAATCGTGCTCGGTGCGGCACTAGCGGCGGCATGCGCCAGGGCGGAGCTGCCGCCCCCACCGCCTTTCTCGCCTGCCGGCGTACCGGCGGTGTCGACGGCCGAGCCGGCAGCCAATCCGTCGAGCACGGCAGACCTGGACGTGACCTACATCGAGCGCACCCCACGGTATGACTACGACGCGGCCAAGAACAACCCTGCTCCGGGTGATTCAGTCACTTTTCGTGGGCACATCAGGAACACGGGCGACAGCCCGGCGGCTTCCGTGGATTACGAGTGGCGGCTTGATGATGTTCCCGTCGCGTCCGGCACGCTGACCAATCTGGCCGTGAACGAGGAACGCGTGGTCACCTGGGGATGGGTCTGGCAGGACGGCAACCACTGGATCAAGCTGCAGGTGGACCCAAACAACGTCATCGGCGAGAGCAGCGAGGTCAACAACGAGGTGGTCGATCGCACCGACGGGATCATCGTCGGCTTCTGGGTGGAGCAGTCGGTTTACGACTACTTCCACCAGTACCAGAAGGATCTGGGCGTCGGCTCGAACTCGTGGGACGACTGGGCCCAGCGGCAGATGCGCTTCTGGAACCAGTTCTCCCAGAACGCGATCTATCCAACGACACCCAACGGGGTCCTGGACCGGGTGCGGATCGATAAGATCGTTGTCGTACCCGATGGGGCACTGCCCTTGGCCGGCGGGTATCCCACCAACCATCCTGACCTCCGGGACAAGACGGTGGACTTGATGTGGGGCTTCCCGGCCACGCTCCTGAACGGCTCGATGTACAGCAACCACACCAGCGCTTCCATAAGCAACCCGTTTTATTATGAGGGCTCCCTCCTGCATGAGTTGGGGCATGCCCGCTACCTGATCGATACCTATGGCTTCGACGTGCACAACACGTCGAGTCACCACTCGGTACAGATCTATGAGGGAAGCGTCTACGTAGCCGGCAGCTCATACATGCCGTTCCTGGCGTGGGGCGAAGTCCTCTACTACAACAAGTACGGCAAGATGATGTCCGGCGGTTATGACCAAGGGTGGTCGGAGTACGATGCAGGGGCTCTCAACCGCATTGCCGGGCAGAGGGCCTGCTGTGGCAACTACAACGCCCCGTACAACATCGGCGCGTTTCTCAACGACCTGCCGGCCAACAACCACCTTCGGATCACGGACGAGGCCGGCCAACCCCGGCGCGGCGCGAACGTTCGGATCTACCAGGCCGTCAGCGGCCCCGGCTGGTACGGCAAGACCATCGACAATACGCCCGATCTCGAATTCACCACCGACAACGCCGGGTACGTTCTCCTGCCGCGCAATCCCTTCACCGCCGGCAGCATCCAGCACAACTACGGCATCGCCAACGGCATCATGGTCGTGCGGATCGCCCACCTCGACCAGATCTGGTATCGATTTCAGGAGGTCACCGATTTCAACATCCAATACTGGCGGGGCAATACGCAGGATGCTTATTACACGATCGCCTTGCCGGGGCCCAACGAGACGCCGGTCTCGGCCGACTTTGACGGAGATGGCGACGTGGACCAGGAGGACTTCGGCCACTTCCAGATATGCCTGACCGGCTCGGGCGGAGCAATCGCTCCCGGTTGCGAGGATGCCATTCTGGACGGCGACACGGACGTGGATGCGGCGGATTTGAGCATCTTCACAAGCTGCATCAGCGGGGCGGACGTGCCGCCAGCGGATCCGACCTGCCTGGACCTGGGTTCCCTCTGACGGGGGGCATTCCCGGGCTCACGTGAGCTTGACGCTTTGTGTTACCTGCCCAACAGAGGGTCGTCCGGTTACACTGTGGCTGATGTCGAACGACTGGTCCATCATTGAATCACCATTTCATGTCGAGACCGCCAAGGCCTATGAGGGGCTGTTCACCCTCGGAAGCGGCTATCTGCACGTTCGGGGCTCGCTGGAGGAGCACTTGGCGGGTGCGCCGCAAAACGTCAGCTACACGAGACTTCCGGCCAACGTGACCAGCGAACGGTTCGCCGACACGAAGTCCAAGTGGGGGACATACGTCCCCGGCGTTTTCGGCCGTCATCCGCTCCTTAACAACGAGATGATCAACCTGCCGTTCTTTCTGGGCCTCGCGCCGATCGTCGACGACGAGCGGCTCGACATGGAGAGTGCTCAGATAACAGGCTATCGGAGAGAGCTGCGGCTCGATACGGCGACACTGATTCGAACGTT
>DAOOIV010000205.1:0-658 GCA_035384605.1 Phycisphaerae bacterium | reverse complement strand
CCCGCAATCACAAGCAAGTGGAGCTGACTTTCGAGCGATTCGTCAGCGCGGCCCGCCCCTACTTGTGCGTCCAGCGGCTGAGGTTCCGTTGCGACCGCGAGGCCCGTCTCGATCTGCACCTGGGGATCGACGCTGATGTGCGGACCAACGGCTACGACCACTTCAAGACGATTGAGCTTCGCCCGACGAGCGGTCTGGGCTGCGAGTGTCATGTTATCACCGACGCCGGGGATGAAGTGCTGGTTGCCACGAGGCTTGTCTACCACCTGCCGCGGGACGGGAACTGCGAGTTGAGCGTCCGTCACGAACAGGCAGAGCGGGCTTGCGCCGTGGTGGCGGAGGCGACGATTAAGGAACCGGTCGGCCGTGAGCTGGTCTTTGAGAAGCGATCCGCCGTGACCACCAGCCGGGATCCGGTGCGCAGCGACGCGGACGGTTGGCTGGACATCGCTGCGGACCAGTCATATGAGCAGCTTCACGCCGAGCATGTCGCGATCTGGAAGCGCCGGTGGGACTCGTGTGACGTCGTCATCGAAGGCGATGAGGATTCGCAACGGGCGGTGCGGCTTTCGCTCTATCATCTTCTGCGGGCCCACGTGCCTGACGACCCGCGGGTGGCCGTCGACGCCAAGGGCTATGCAGGCGAAGCCTATTGGGG
>DAOOIV010000204.1 GCA_035384605.1 Phycisphaerae bacterium | reverse complement strand
CGGGCTGGAGCGGCTGGAGCGTCACGTCACGCAGGAGCCGGGGCAGAAGACCGGTATTCGCGTTGAGCTGGACGTGCCGCCCGACATGGATTGGGTGGATAAAGAGGGCTGGCGCCCGCGGATTCTCTCATCGGTCCGCGTGCCCCAAGAACCCCTCGGCGCCGACGAATCGCTGCTCCAGAATATCGCCCGTCAGTTGCTCGATAGCGGCTGGGTGTCGCAAGTGCGACGGGTCGTGTACACGCCGGATGGTACCATCCGAATCACTTGTGATTGCCGGCGCCCCATCGCGATGCTGTTGACGGAACAACCGGGCAATGGCCGGCCGATCTACGTGCCCGTTGACAAGCATGGCTACCGTCTGCCCGAGACATATGTCGACATCAGTGGCTGCGGAGCCTGGATCCAGATCCTGGGCGTCAAAGCCAAGCCGCCCGAAGTGGGCCGGCCGTTTGAAGCCGACGATGCCAAGGCGGGGATCAAGCTCGCCGCACTGATCTTCCAGCAGAGTTTCCACAGCCAGGTCGCGGCGGTGGACGTCACCAACCACCGGGGTCGGGTGAACAAGGCAAAGAGCCATATTCTGATCCATCCGAGGGCAAAGAAGAGTGAAGCGTTCCATTGGGGTTCGGCAATCGGCGAGGAAATCGAGGAGCCATCGGCCTCTGAGAAGTTGAGAATGCTGGCCAAGTGCTTCGCTCCCGGTTCTCCGCAGGCATCGATCGACCTGAGCGTGTACTCGAATGCCGGCATCGAACGTGCGCCAGATACCACGCCGAAGGCCGACGCCCTGGCCAGCCGCCGCAAGCAATAGCCGACTGGCCCGCAAGAAGCCAAGGGCATCGAAACAATAGCGGCCCGGGCCGGGTCGCAGGGGCGGGCCGAGGTGTGCCGAATGACGGGTCTCAGAGAAATCTTCAACCTTCTCGCCGACTGGGCGGCGAAAGGCGGGGTTGATGCGTCCCTGCCAAGCTGGTGGCCGAACCCACCGACCCTCATCGCCGTCCTGCTCGTCCTCGGAGTCATCTTGGCCTTCTGGGGCAGCCGTCTGCTTCGGCTGATCTACGTCCTGGCGTTCATTGTTGCCGGCGGCTTCCTCGGGGTGACCGTGGCCAGAAAAACAAATGTTGACCTGCTGATCGGCTTGGTCATTGGTGCCGGTCTCATCGGCCTGATCGGGCATCTGCTGTTTCGCTGGTGGGTGGGCGTGACTGCCGCCTGCTGCGCGGCCCTGCTGGTGTTAACCGTGGCGGCAAACCAGAACGCAGAGAACCTTATCTCGGCCCTGACGGAGTATCACCAGCAGCAGAAGGTACTGATTGTGCCACCACCCCCGCCGGAAACATCAGCCGGGCCCGAAAGCCGACCCAGTCCAACACTCATGATAGGCCAGGTCGCATGGGCCCTGAAAGCATATGTCGTGGATGCGTTTTCCTATTTCCGTCAGACGCGGCAAAACGTCGTGGCCAAGGTGGTCATCGTGGCGGTGCTGGCCTGGATCACAGGCCTTGGGATGGGCTTGGCATTGCCGCGGTTCACAACCATTCTGGGAACCGCCTGCATCGGCGTGGCCATGATCTCGCTGGGCCTCGGCATGCTGCTGGCAACCTACTCGCCGGAGACCCTGAACTCGGTAATGAGTAAGGACAAATATGTGGCCGCCGGCCTGGGTATTGTGCTACTGGTTTCGATGATCGTCCAGGCCCGACACCGTCGGCCGGTCGCGCAACCGTCCGCCTGTCCTGTCCCGCCGCCCAAGGCTGCCTGACCCGTGACCGTCACGCGTCAGGACCGGTCAGGTCGCCCTGAGGCCCGGATAGATTGTGAAGGGTGATGACATGTTGACTTCATTTCCGTCAACCGTGAGGGAAACAGTGCTTATGTGCGAGCGCCAGGAGGTGGCCGTTGGGATTCTGTTGCTCGGCGCCGGATTGGTTTTCGTAATCCTGGGTGTGAAACTGTATAAGGCACTGGTGCCGATCAGCTTTGCGGCGGTAGGCCTTGTGATCGGCATTCACGTGCCGGTGTCGGGAGAAATCGCCCAATGGGCCTGCGGAATCGCGCTGGCGGCCGTCCTGGGCATCGGCAGCTCCTACGTCGACAAGCTGGCCGTCGCGTTGCTGGCGGGCGGATGGACGGGCGTCTTTGCTGCCTCCCTGGCGGTCACGTTCGGTATACAACAGTCGCTCTCCCTCGCCATCGGCGCGGTGTTTCTGTTTGCCGTCGCCTCTCTTGCGCTGCCGCTTTATCGACAGGTGATCGCCTACGTGACCAGCCTGCAGGGCGCGATGCTGACCATCGGCGGTCTGATCGCCGTCTTGCACGCCTTTCCGAAATTCTGGGCAGGGATGCGCGGCATCGTGGCTGAAAGCAGCTACGTCGCCCCGTTTTTCGTTGTCTCGCTTACCATAATGGGCTACTATCTCCAGTCGGCCGAGACCCGGCAGATAGAAAGCGGAATGTCGGGTTGATCGCTCGATCCCCCGGCGGGCGAAAGGCCAACGTTCTGATTTCCGTTCGAGAGGAGAGCAGTAGTGACTCGCAAGAGTAGCCCTTTACCCGGCAAACGAATCCGCAACCGAATCAAACGTTCGCCTCGGCGGCTCCGGCTCGCCCTTGTCGGTTGCGGCGGAATGGGACAACATCACGCCCGAAGTCTCCTCGGCATATCCGAGGTCCAAGTCGTCGCTTTGTGTGACATCATCAAGAGCAGATGCCTCTCCTTCTGCAAGCAGTTCTTCGGCCCCAAGGGCTTCAAGCCCTCGGTATACACCGATTTCTACAAGATGATTGCCCGTGAATCCCTGGATGCGGTCCTCCTGGTTACGCCCCATGCCTTGCATTACCCGCACGCCAAGGCGGCCTTGCAGAAGGGTATCCACGTTCTCAGCGAGAAACCCATGGTAACCGACGCCGCCCAGGCCCGCGAACTGGTCGCCCTCGCCGAATCCAGGCAACGCTTGCTGGCGATCGCCTTTCAGGCCCCAGTCAGCGCAGAGTTCGCCTACATCGCTGAGTTGATCCGCAGCGGCACCCTCGGGCGAATCGAACTGGTCGACGCGCATGTCGCCCAGCGGTGGAAGACGTTCACCAAAGGGACCTGGCGGCAGGACCCCAAACTCTCCGGCGGTGGACAACTCTATGACAGCGGCGCACACATGTTCAACGCGATGATGTGGCTGGTCAACTCGCCGGTCAAGCGCGTCTTCGCCATGGCCGACCGCTGCGGCACCAAGGTCGACATCAATGGTACAGTCTCCCTGGTCTTCGAAAACGGCTGCCTTGGCAGCGTCGCCTGTTCCGGCAACGCCACTGTCCCGGGCGACACCGGAGTGACGCTGTTCGCCACCGAAGGCACCATTAAGACCGGCATCTGGGGCGAAAAACTCGAGCATTTCGACAAGGCTGGCAACAAGATCCTCTATCCCTATGTCCCATACAAGACAGTGCCGCCGGAGCGGAACTTCGTGGATGCGATCCTGGGTCGTGACACCTTGCGTTGCCCGGGTCGTTATGGCATCCTGCTGGCGGAATTGATGGATGCGATCTACGAAAGCATCAAGACCGGCCACCCGGTCGACGTGCGGCATTAAGGAGGCATCTAGGCTTTTAGACTTCTAGACTCTTAGGTGCCCGGCGATCTTGCTGTCAGGGCGGGCAGGTGGGTTTGTTCCGCCAGTCTCTTCCTGCGAAAACCTAAACGTCTAATAGTCTAGAGGTCTAGAGGACCAACAGCCTTCTCGATCGGAGGTCTTTTCCGTGCGAGGTCCTGAAGTTGGGGTTGTGCTGGACAGTCTCGGCCAACCGGTCAAGGAGTCGCTCCGGTTGGCGTCGCGACTCGGCCTGCGTCGCATCGAAATCCCCGCCGTTACCGGCGAAGTCAGTCCCGAATCGCTCTCGCAGACCGGCCGTCGCCACCTGCAACGATACGTGGCCGGGCTGGGGCTGCAATTGTCCGCCCTGGGCGGCGATCTGGGCGGTTCCAGGTTCGGCGATAGCAGCGCGATTGAGGAGCGTCTGGACCGCACCCGACGCATCATCGAGATGGCTGCCGATCTTCGCGTTCCGGTATTGACCACCCACCTGGGCCGCTTCGACAGCAACGCGCTTCGCCGGGGTGATCTGACCGGCGTCGTGCGCGAACTGGCTGACATGGCCGACCGTACCGGTACGTTCGTGGCCTTCGAGACCGGCGGCACCGACCCCTCTGAAATGGCCTCCCTGCTCAAACAAATCGACTGCGAATGGCTCGGCGTGTGTTACGATCCGGCCTCGCTGCTGATCGACGGCTACGATCCCATCACAAGCGTCGAACCGACGGCCGGAAAGATCCTTATCGCCCGCGCCCGCGATGCCGTCAGTGGCAACGAGCGACGCCCCGGCCACGAAACCCCGCTCGGCCACGGCGAAGTCGACTGGGCTCGCTACCTGGCCTTTCTCGAACAGAGCGGCTACAACAACGCCGCC
>DAOOIV010000203.1 GCA_035384605.1 Phycisphaerae bacterium | reverse complement strand
CCTGGCGCTATCGCCAAGGCCATTCTTGCCTCGAAAGTGTTCAACTTGGGCTAGGAGTTGACATGCTGAGCATCCTGACCGCGCGTCTGCAGCAGAAACACCGCACGCTTGCCTACCCGGCGGCCGAGCCGGTTCTCCCGGATCGTCTTCGCGGCCGACCCACGATTGACGGCTCCAAGTGCGGCGACGGCTGCGATGCCTGTGCGCGCGTCTGCCCGACGCAAGCGATTAAGGCCGAGGGCAAGAGCACCAGCATCGATCTGGGCCGATGCCTCTTCTGCGCTGAGTGCGCTCAGGCGTGTCCGGCGGCAGCGGTCGCTTTCACAACGGAATACCGACTTGCAACACGTCGTCGCGACGACCTGGTTGTCGGCTCCGATTCCTACCGTTTGGCTGAAGCGCTGGACGCGCAATCGCGACGCCTGTTCGGCCGCTCCCTCAAGCTTCGCCAAGTCAGCGCCGGCGGCTGCAATGCCTGCGAGGCGGACCTCAATGTCTTGACCACTGTGGTATTCGATCTCAGCCGATTCGGCATCCAGTTCGTGGCCTCACCCCGCCATGCCGATGGGCTGGTGGTGACCGGTCCTGTGACCGCAAACATGAAGCAGGCTCTGCTCAAGACCCACGAGGCCACGCCGGCTCCCAAGCTGGTCATCGCGGTCGGAGCATGCGCCATTTCGGGCGGTGTGTACAGCAACCATGAGGAAGTGCTCGGCGGTGCGGCCGCCTGCTTGCCTGTTGACTTGTTCGTGCCGGGCTGCCCGCCCCATCCGATGACCATTCTCGATGGCATGCTCAGATTGCTGGGCAGGATCTCGTAGCGAAAGATCCCGCAACCAAGGTTCAGCCGGCGGCCGCCCCTGGGGCCGGCTGAGTGGTCGACTGAATCTGCTTGCGGAGATCGGCCAAGCTTGCGGCCCAGGCGGGACCGAGACGATCGGGTGGAACCGCCTGAGAGAATCTATCAAGGAAGGCCAAGACACCCAGGGGATCGGTCTTAGCCTTGTCGCGGGCATAATCGAGAACCTGCTCGGCGATGACCTGACGGGATTCGGGGGCAAGCTGAACCTCGGCCACCAGCCGAATTGCTTCGTCCGGGTAGGTGGAGATGACCTGCATGCGATCCTTAGGGATCATCCTCATGAAGACCGCCTGATACGCTTCCCAGGCTTTCTTCTGAACTGCGACGGAAAGCTCGACCTTGGGATCAAGCCGCGTTCTTAAGGGAACGAGATGTTCCGGTCGGCTACCCAAGTGGCCGAGGGCGGTCACTGCGGCCTCGCGGACACCGGGGTCTTGTTCGACGGCCAGTCGGTCGATGACGAGAGGCAATCGGTCCTCGGCGGGTTTGCCGGCGGCGCCGATTCCGCGGATGGCTGACTGGCGGATAGCCGGGACATACTCGTCTGAGCCCGCGTATTTGACGAGGACATCGAGAAACTCGGGGGCGGCAATACTGGCCATGGCGTCGATCACCGCGGCCCGAAGCTTATCGTCTCCGAGGCCCGCCTCGGCTCGTTGGAGCAGGGCCCGGGTGACAGGTTGGATATCGACAGTACCCGTCGAGGATTTGGCAAATTCGATCAGAGATGCCAGGGCTCCGGCGGCCTTGGCCGCGACGGAATCCGCAGGATCCTGAAGTCCCTTGAGACAAACGGGGATCGACGCGGGATTCTGCAGGTAGCCCAGCGCGTGGTAGATCAGTTCCTTGGTGGCGGGTGATTCCTCCTTGGCCAGCCGTTCTTCGAGCAGATGGGAGTCTTCCGGCTGCCGCAGGTCGCGAAGGATTTCGATTACCTTCCTGCGGACCGACTCTTCGGGGTCGTCGATCATGGTCCGCAATTGGGCAAGGATCACGGGGGCAGGCTCGACCTGTCTCTTCTTGAGGGCCTGATAGATGGCCTCCAGCGCGGTTTCACGCACGAATGAACGTCGTGAGGCCAGCCAGAGCTTCAGTCTCTCGGTGCGGTCGGCGTCGGTGGGAAGCAACGTATAGAACTCGCGAGCCAGGGTCACCCATTCGTCGATGACGAGTTGCCGGTCGATCTCCGCGAGTCGCTGATCGACAACGACGTCGCCCCTGTAGCCGGCCAGCGCCGCCACTGCCGCTTCACGAAGCGTGGGCTCCTTATGATCCAGCAGGGATAGCAGGGGCTGCCGGAAAAGAGAATCCTTGCTGCGGACTTCCGCGATGGCCTCGCAGACCGCCAGTTTGGCGGCTTCGTTGTTGCTGCTTGCGAGTATGGGCAGTAGAGCCTGCACGCCTTCAGGCGAGTTGAGTCTTAGAATCTGGACGGCGGCCTCGCGGCGTACCTTAGGATCGCTTTGCCCGGCGATCTTGAGGACCAGCTCGGCCAGCGTCACGGCATCGGAAGCAGCAGGACTGGAAGACGGGGCCGACTGGGTGGCGAGTGCGGCCGAGACTGTCGGACGCGTGACCAATAATGCGCAGACTAAAACTGACCAACAGAGGCGCCCAGCCACAGATCCCGGCCAGAGTTGTCGCAACGCTTTCCTGCCTCGCAGACGCCTTTTCACCGTTTCTTGTTCCGGAGCCCGTCGTGCCACCGTCCTGAAGTCTCGCTTCTACCCTGTCGCGGAAGAAATCGCAAGTCATCCGTCTTCAGAGAGCGCAAGTCCACCCGTTGGCCCGGCGCTGTTCGAGGTGTACGGCGGTCCGCAGCCAGACATCGAGGCTATTTTCACGAGCATCGGAAATCCGTCATGGGTGCAATCACTGGAATGAGTGGTCTGGCATTGGTCTTTCGGGCCGCTCTGCCGGCTGGTGCTGCCGGGTGACATGGTCAATAATAGGTCCGCTCAAGCCATAACCCTGTTTGGAACCGGCGGGTTCTCCAAGCGAAACGGAGGTTTCGATGCGACGATGTTGCGTTTTGGCAGCCTCTTTCCTGATTCTGGCGCGGGTCTCGGTTGTTGCGGGAGCCGAGCCGGGGGTCTCAGTTGACGGAAACAAGCTGACGGTGCGGACGGCGACAGTGGAGGCGGTGTTCAATGGCATGGCCGTTGTCAGCCTGACCAGCGCGGACGGCAAAGTGCAGTTTGTTGGACCAGAGCCTCCGGCGCACGGGGTGGACCTGTTTTACCTGAACGGCAACAACCTGGGGCAGGACAAGCATCAGCGGGTGAGCGTTCGGGAGATTTCTGCTCTGGCCGCCCGAATCGTGGTCGAGGGGGATGATTCGCACCGCTCGCTCTTGGTGGCGGTGGACCCGGATACGCACGATGTGCGCGTCACCCCGGACGGATTGTCCAGCCGGCGAGGGCTTCGTTCGGTTGGCTGGCGGGTGCCGTTTGCGGCTGAGAGCACGGTTATCCTGCCGGTTGTCAACGGGATGCAACTCAAGCCGCACCAGCCTTGGCCGGGAAATGGGCGGTTTCTGTGGCCCTACCAGTGGTGTGCCCAACTGGCGGTGGTCGAGCGGGATGGCGAGAGCCTGATGGTGCACTGTGAAGACACTCAGATGCGGTTCAAGGCCGTTCGGGTCACGCGGAACGGGCCGAAGACCGAGTTGTGCTTTGAGAGCGAGCCGACGGGGCCGTTATGGGATAACCGGACGGCCGGGGGCATCGAGTGGCGGATCAACGCATACAAAGGCGACTGGAAAGTGCCCGCCACGCGATACCGCGACTGGTTGTACAAGACGTACGACCTGGCCGAGAAACGCAAGCACCGACCGGCGTGGGTGGACAAGATCACGCTGGCCGTCTGCTGGGCGGACGCCGGCAGCGAGGCATTCCTTGACGCCCTGGCCGAGGTTCATCCTCCTGAGGAGACCCTTATCCACCTTTCGGGCAACTGGCGAAACGACAAGTACGACGTCAATTACCCCGACTACACGCCCAACGACAAGGGCCTGGGTTACATGGCCAAGGCTCGTAAGATGGGCTTTCATGTGATGCCGCATTTCAACTACTTCGCCATCTGGATGAAGCACCCGTTCTTTCAGGAGGTTCGCGACTTCCAGATTCGGTCGGTGGACCTCAACAGCCCCGAGGGCTGGTACTGGCCGCCGCAGACGTATGATTACACACGGATGGCCTACATCCACCCCGGGCTGGGGCTGTGGCGGGACAAGCTCGTCGATGTTCTGCTGGAAACCTGCGGGAAAATGGAGACCGACGCGGCGTTCATCGACCAGACGCTGTGTACCTGGAACACCGACAACGGCCAGGTTCAGGGGATGAACACCATCGAAGGGATGTGGCAGATGCAGGAGGAGTTCGCGGCGGTACGGCCGGGGCTGGTGCTGGCCGGAGAGGGGCTCAATGAGATTTCGTTTCAGAGGCAGTGCTTTGCCCAGGCGCATATTCCCGACGGCTGGGGCGATCTGGAAGCCAAACACCCCCAGGGCGTGCATCCGATCGGCTCGTTCCTGTGGGCGGGCCACACCCGGCTGATCGGCTATCACCATCTGAACCCGGACAACAAGGATTTCGATCTCGGGGTTGAGGTCTACGAGCGAATGGAC
>DAOOIV010000202.1 GCA_035384605.1 Phycisphaerae bacterium | reverse complement strand
CTTTGGTCGTTGTACGCGTCCCGGTTCTCGTTTCGCATGGTTGTCGTGCATCTGTCGGGCACGCACCAGTCACCCATCAGGATCAAGGCCGTCGGGACGGTCCGCGAGGAACCCTTCCCGGCCCCTGGCTCTTTCGAGCCCCAGAAAACCGTCGGTACCCGATCGTGTCCAATTGACTGGCCGTTATCCGCAAGTGGACAGCGGCCTGACAGATACCTGGCTTGCGGCCGCGTGGACCGCTCCACTCCTTTTCTGGCTCACGATCGAGGCGTACCCGCCTGCAAAACCGGCGCCGCGTTCGGCGCTGCTGTGCCCCCTCGCTTTCCGGAGGGGAAAAGCCGGAGCTCCCCTCTTGAACAGCGAGGCACGGCCAATACTGAGAAGGATCGGAAGCGGCGGCCCAATCAGGATCGATGGTTCGAAGCCAAACACATTTCCGGGCTCGCCGCTCCGTCCTCAGTCGATTACCGTCTCATCCGAAAGCCCTCGTGATGTCGAACGCCACGTCTTCCTTGATCACGTGGTAGCAGGCTCGGGCCAGCTTGTGGGCCACCGCCTTGAGAGCCACAATGCGTTTCGTGCGGGCCTGCTTGCGTTGGTAATAGCGACGGATCGTCTCGTCGTACCGAATCGCGAAGTTGGCCGCCTCGATGAACGCCCAGCACAGAAAGGCGTTGCCGTTCTTGGTATTGCCTGAGCCCTTGCGTTTTCCGTTGGTCATGTACGAACTGCCCACCAGGCGAGCGTACGACACGTAGTTGCCCACATCGCGAAACCGGCTGATATCAGGTGGGGACAGGTTCGTTTTTTGACACGCGAGACGAGTGATGGTAGACTGCGGGGATACCTCGCAGTGCTCGTCAAGCTCCCGGCGGTATGGTGTTTCACGTCTTAAGCCGTGGCGTGGGGCGGATGCGTCTGTTCGAGAAGGATTCGGATTGTGCGGCGTTCGAGCGAGTGCTGGCCGAGGCCCGGGAGCGTGAGGAGATGCGGGTGTGCGCGTACGCCCTGATGCTCAACCATTTCCATCTGGTTTTGTGGCCTCGACGGGACGGGGGCTAATGGGTGAGCCGTTTTCCGCTCTCATGCCATTCCGCTCAGCCCCCTTTTCCGCTCACGGATGTCTGGGCCTGAGCCTCGGTTCCGTGCGCACCATCTTCCTGGGCGCGCTGCATCCCGCTGTCCGAGCATCGGTCGCGGTCTGCTCGATGGCCGAGTATCAACCGATGACCTGCAACCACATCGGCAACGGGATCGGCTTCACCAAACTGGTGCCCGGCCTGTACACCGATCTTGACTGGCCCGACGTCGCCATCCTGCATTGGCCCAACGCACTCATGACCATCAACGGGACAAAGGACACGCTGTACCCGCTCGCCGCTGCCCGCCCGGCAGTAGCCAAAATTCGGCGGATCTATGCCCAAATGGGAGCCGCCGACAGGTACGAAGGCGTGTTTTTCGAAGGGCCGCACGAGTTCAATCTCCAGATGCAGGAACGAGCGTTCGATTGGCCGGCCCGCCAACTTTACCTGGAGAAAGACGTCAAACCCGGGAACCATGCCGGTGGATCGTGATCTGGCCCGACATTTCGCTCAGCGCGCCGCGACCTATGACCTGGCGCCGTGGGTTCGCGATCCGCGCATCATGGCCACGACGATCGATTTCATTGATCCCCGCCCCGGGCAGAGAATCATCGACCTTGGGGCGGGAACCGGAGCCGTACTGGAGGCGATACTGGCCGCGTGTCCGCGGCTCGGGTTATGTGTCGCCGTCGATATCTCGCCCGAAATGCTGGCTCGGGTCCGGGACTCCCGGATTCGAGCTTGCAGGAGCGACGTTCAACAACTGCCGTGGGCCGATGCTTCCTTCGACGTCGCGGTCTGCCGGCAGACACTCCATTACGTCGAAGATCTGCATCGTTGCTTGGCGGAGATCCGGCGAGTGCTGCGCCCTGAGGGTACGCTGGTCATCGGGCAGATGACGCCCTTTGGCGATGAGGACGAGATCTACTGGGAGACCATTGTCCGTCTTCGCCAACCGTTGCGCCGCCACGACCTCACCGCCGCCGAACTGATAGGACTTGTCCGGAGCAAAGGCTTCCAAGTAATCCGGACCACCCAGCAACGGGCCCGCGAGTCGCTCAACTCATGGTTGGCCCGCTACGAGGACACCGATCGTCAACTCGCCGAACTGCGCCGCCTGCATCTCGATGCACCCGAGACCTACCGCAGAATCCATAACTTCGAGCGACGCGGCGATGACATTCTGCTGGACAATTGTTGGACTTTTCTCCGGGCAACGGTGCAACCCGGACCTGCAGCCTCTGCTACCCGCTGACGTGTTCTCCCGGATCCGGAGCATGCCCGTGAGGTTCCCCGGAACTCCTGTTCTTGCCGGATCGGCGCGCGAAAAAACCCGCTGCCTTTCGGCCGGCGGGTTTCCGCTAAAACACACAAATGTCGGCAGTCACCTACTCTCGCCCCGTGGGACTACCATCGGCCGTCTGGGCTTCACTGCCGTGTTCGGAATGGGAACGGGTGTTTCCCCAGGCGCATCAGCCACCGACAAATCATATATTACCCATCCGACCGCATCTGTCAAGCCCGCCCGGGGCATCCCTTCTCAGCGGGCAACCACAACAGATAACCCGAGGATCCCTTTGCCTTAAGTGCTTTCAGCAGAACAATTTAGCAGGCATGTTGAGGCCTCCGCAAAGCCTCGCTGATCGGGTACCCGGGCACCTGACAGATTCGGCTGGGCAGGCGATACGGTTCTTCCAGAGGGTACTCTCAGAACCGAGACCGTAAGGGGCGGCTCCGGGCGTCGCACCCGCTCTGTGGCTTGGTTCCGCCCTCGCGCTTGGGGTCGCAGATAGCTGCCCAAAGTGTCCGGGCCACGCCGCTCATCCTCAAACTGCCACCAGCCTCCTTGACCCTATCCCTGCCAAAGCACATAATGTGGGGCTCGAGAGACGACCCGCGAAACGACATGGCCCAGGCATGGGACCTGTCAGTTTCCACTGTAACTAACCTCGTGCTGGAGTTGGACTGGTGTACGCGATCATCGAAGACGGCGGACGACAGTATAAGGTTTCCCAGGGCGACAAGATCTACGTGGATATTCGGGAATTGCCCGAAGGCCAGGAGACGATCGAGTTCACCAGTGTCCTTGCGCTCGGCGACGGGGAGAACGCCCGGATCGGCCGGCCTTTCGTCGAAGGGGCCAAGGTCGTCGCCAAGATTAACGGCCAGGTGAAAGCCCCGAAGGTTACCACCATCCATTTCCGACGCCGCAAGAACTACCGCAAGAAGATCGGCCACCGCCAGCAACACTTGGCCGTCACCATCAGCGACATTGTCGGCTGATCGTTATCCCTGCGGGAAAACCAGGCGGGTAGCATGTGGGGCTCTCGGTGTGCTCGGCCGGCGAGCATCCTCCACTGATCGCTGATACCCCGGTGTGGGGAAATTGGAGCCATCACTCATTACTCATTGCTTGCTTGCCCTGATACCCCGGTGTGGGGAAATTGGGCCGGTTGCTCCCCCGCCGGCCGGCTGGTAAGCACGGTCTTCTGACCGGAGCGGATTTCGATTCCCAAGTCACCCGCCAATCGTACCGACTCCACAGCGGGGCCCGACATGATCTCAATGGTTACCCCACCGCTCTCCTCTCGCCATTCAACCGATGATACAGAAGGCTTCGCGCTGCCGGTGACCGGCTCGATGACCGCTGCGAACCTCACCGAACGACCCGTCTGACGAATCATGGCCAGCGGTACGCGTTCCAGGATCGACGAGCCAGGGCCATCGCCGACCACAATTTGAACCTGCCCATTGCCGGCCACGGTCAGATGGGTGGTAACCGTATCATCGAGAAATGCGATCGCGACCGGCCCGGTGCTCGTGCCCTGTATGGCTTGCTGGATGTACTGATACCCCGGTGGCTCGGCCGAGAGGTCAGCCTGTTCGCCGGCCGCTTCGCACTGCACTTCGTGGCCACGGTTGTGGTAAAACCAGTCGAATCGGCGATCTTCGTCGGGCGAATCGAGCCGATCCCAAACCAACAGATACGTCGGGGTCATAACCAGCATTCGCCGATGGACAATGCCCTTGTATGCGGTGTCACAGTCGGCCACGACGGCCGCATATCGCTCGTTGCTCGCGAACAGCCGCAGCGAGCCGGCAACGGGCTGCTGGGACTGGCCGTCCACCACAACGCTGTTGTGGCTGATCGTGGCTTTGTACCAGTTCTTGTGGATGGGCAAGCGGTATGCCTGGCTGGCGGCCCGGCCGGGGTCGACGCCCAGTTCACGATTCCAGCCGAACAACACGAAGCTTAACTTGTCAAAGTGCCCGTGGCTTCCGCCGTATGGGCTGAAGGTGAATGCGGCCGTCAAGCCGGCGGGGCCCGCTGTCCGCAGAATCGCGTGGCCGGCGCTGGGCATGACTTCACTAATCCCAAAACAAGCGAACTCCGGTGGCAGTTTTGCGCGATCGGCGGCCGATCGCCG
>DAOOIV010000201.1 GCA_035384605.1 Phycisphaerae bacterium | reverse complement strand
TCACTCTTCTGAACCACGCGCTGACCGAAGACACCATCACCCTGGCGGACCGGCTCCGCGAGGCCGGCTACAAGACCGGTGCGTTCGGCAAGATGCACTTCAATTCCGACAAGATGCACGGCTTCGAGGTATACGCCCGGCCGGAGCAATTTTGGAGGGAGCACGGCCAACGGGGCGACAAGCCGCTGCCGGAAGGCATGGATTTTCTGCCGGTCTGGAGGCCGTTCAAAGACCCGGCCCGCATCTGGCTGAATTCGTTCTACCGCCCGATGGACCGATACGACGATGAGATGCCCGACACCTGGTACGTCCGTCAGGCGATCGAGTTCATGATGAAACACGCCGGCGAGCCGTTTTTTGTTGAGGTGGGTTTTCACCAACCGCACTCGCCGTTTCAGTTTCCCGTCGAATTCAACCGCAAGTACGATCCCCGCAAGATGCCGGTGCCTGAACCCGGCCCGGAAGATGGAGGGCAGATTCCCAAGATCTTCACCGATCTGACCCGCGAGGAGAAACAGGGCATCATTGCCAGCTACTACACGGCGGTCAGCTACCTTGATCACAACGTCGGGCGGCTTCTGTCGGCGCTGGAGGAGCTCGAACTGGCCGAGAACACGCTGGTCATCTACCTGGGCGACAACGGCTATCACCTTGGCGAACACGGGCGTTTTGAGAAGCATTGCTTTTACGAGCGAGCGGTGCGGATTCCCCTGCTCATCAGCCTTCCCGATCGAATCGTGCCCGGCAGGTCAAGCAAGGCGCTGGTCGAAGGCGTCGACATTGTCCCGACGGTGCTCGACTACCTCGATCTGCTGACCGAGTCGTCTCCGACGCCCGATCGCGTGCTCCACGGTGTTTCGCTGCGGCGCATTCTCGAAGGCCATGTTGCCGGCGTGCGGGACGCGGTCTTCAGCGAGTACCAGCCGACGCAGCAGGCGATGATCCGGACCGATCGGCACAAGCTGATCTATCGCACGGACACCAAGGAGGTTGACTGGTTGGGCTATGAGCCGGTCGATCCGAAGCTGGGCAGGGCCGTCTGGTTGTACGACCTCGAGTCCGACCCGGAGGAGATGCACAATATCGCGGACGACCCGGCCAACCGCCCCGTCGTTTCCGCCCTGCTCGATCAACTGGTCAACTGGTACCGGCGCATTCCGCCTCGGAACGAACGAATACCGGGCAACCTGGCGCGGATCGACCTGCTGGACTGGGCCATCGCGCCCCGCAACGTGCCACCGCCGCGACAGTAACAGTCTCTGTGCGTCGGGCCGGTTCTGCGACTGGGCGGGCCCGTCGACAAACCTGCGGCCGCAACACGCACAATGCCTTTCGACCTGCCGCCAAGCGGGTGTGTCTTCAACAGGATACCGGGTTGGGCACGTGGTTTATCGGACGTGCTTGGCGAAAGAGGATGGTCCCGGTCAATTTATAACATGAGTTGCCATTTCTTGTCGAGAACGGTATAATTTATGTGTGTCATTCGGTGGTGGCAAGAAAGGTTACGCCATGACGAGTATGAACATTTCACTGCCCGACGAGATGCGGGCCTTTGTCGAACAGCAGGTGGCCAACGGGGGATACAGCACCGCCAGTGAGTATGTCCGGGCCTTGATCCGCGAAGCAGTCCGACAGGAAGAGAAACGCAAGCTCGAAACGACGCTCCTGCAAGGACTGAACAGCGGCACGGCGGTACCCCTGACCGACAAGCAGTGGCACGCAATCCGCCAAGCAGTCGACAAACGGCTGGGCGGCCAGGAGCAGCAGTGAGCCTTCCTGCCCTCATACGGCCGGAGGCCGAATGTGACTTGATCGAGCATGCCGTCTTCCTTGGCTAGGATGATCCGCTTGTGGCACGGAGGTTTCTGGCTGCCGCGGAGCGCGTGTTCGCCGAATTGGCCAGGATGCCAGCGCTTGGTCGCCTGCGTGAATTCGAGGACCCGCGATTGGCTGGCCTGCGCTCCTGCCTTATCACGCCTTTCGATAGTTACGTTGCGTTCTATCTGCATACAGCTACCGGCATCGATGTCGTCCGGGTCCTGCACGGTGCTCAGGACATCGAGGAGCATCTGAAGGGGTAGGTGATCGGCGAACAACGCCGCTCTCGTGCATAAGCCTACTTGCGTGTCGACATCCAGTCCGGGATCTTGAAGGTCTGATCCGGAGGGCGGTCCGGAAGCTGAATTCCCTCTTTGGCAAGATCATCCACGAACTTGGCGACGCGAGATCGTTCGACAAAGTTGATGTGTCCGCACCGAGCGCGCTTCCTACAGCGTCGCCGCCACTCGGCGGAAGTGATGTCCGATGATGGCCAGGGTCATGGCCTCGGGGAACGCTCGCCAGTGAAACAACACCGCCCGACTCAGGAACTTCCAGTACTCACGGCGCCCGCGGCTCCAGATGCCCATGATCCACAGCGATTTGAGAAATGCCTTGATGTCGCGACACGACAGGCGGAAACGAGGACCCTGGGGACGGTATTCGGAGAGAAACGCCCGGATTCGGCGGTAGTACATCTGGGGGCTGTACAGTCGTTTGACCAGCGAGCGATAGCCTTCGATCAACAGCTCTCGGTCCAGCTTCGGGATGAAGTTGAGGGCGGCCATCACGTTGTTGCCGGTGGCCTGGCTCAAAATGCGACCCTCTTTTTCGAGTCGCGAGAAAAGCTGGGTTCCAGGCAGGGCCTGCAGCAGGCCGACCATGGCCGTCACCACCCCGGCTTCCTGAATGAACTTGATCTGCCGCTCAAATATGTTCGGTTTGTCACTGTCGAAACCGAGGATGAAACCGCCCATAACCTCGATGCCTGCCTTCTGGATGGTTTTTACCGAGGCGAGGAGGTCTCGTTGAGTGTTCTGGGCCTTTGCGCACTCTATAAGTCCTTCTTCCTGTGGCGTCTCGATGCCCACGAAGATCTTCTTGAACCCCGCCTCGACCATCAGACGCAGGAGCTCGGGATCGTCAGCCACGTTCAGCGACGCCTCGGTCGTGAACTGGAACTTCACGCCCCGCCGCCGGCTCCAGGCGATCAGGGCTCGTAGGAACTCCTTCACCTTGACCTTGTTGCCGATGAAGTTGTCATCGACGATGAAGATGGATTCCCTCCAACCGACATCGACGAGGCTCTCCAGTTCACGGATCATCTGCGCGGGAGTCTTGGTGCGTGGCACGCGCCCGTTCATGATGATGATGTCGCAGAACTCGCAATTGAACGGGCAGCCCCGCGAGAACTGAACGGGCATCAGGGCGTATTGCTTGAGCTTGATCAGGTCCCATCGCGGCGCGGGGGTATGCGTGATGTCCGGCCGCTCCCCGCATTGGTAAAACCGTCTCAATGATCCCGCGGTCATGTCCGCGACAAGATCGGCCATGACGTTTTCCGCCTCGCCGAGGACAAAGTGCTTCACTTCGGGAAACTGCTCGTGGCCGGTGGTGAACAGCGGTCCGCCGGCGATGACCGTCTTTCCTTTGTCGAGGCACCGGGAGATGATTTGCCGGGCCGAATCGGCCTGTACGATCATCGCGGACACGAAAACATAGTCGGCCCATTCGATCTGCTCGTCGGTGAGACGGCCGGTGTTCAAATCCACGAGTTTAAGGTCCCACTCGCGCGGGAGCATGGCCGCCACGGTCAGCAGTCCAAGGGGCGGAAACGCCGCCTTCTTGGAGATGAAATGGAGAACGTGCTTGTAGCTCCAGAACGTATCGGGTGTGGCAGGGGAGATCAGCAGGACTTTTCTTCTTTTCTCGCCGGTACTGGGTGCAACCCGTACTGCGAATTCCTCAACTGCGGTGGGCATTCTGTTGTTGCCTCGATGAACGAGCCGCCGCTGCTCCAAGTCGCGACTGACTCGGCAACAGGGCTATCGACTATTATAGCACGCTTCGCGTGCTTGAACACTTTTTGCAGCGCATGGGTTTGCGGAACCCCGGGTAAGCGAACCCGGTGGTTGTCGCACAACATAACCATTTAGTGCATAAGGACTTAAAGGGTCTCGGCCCGTCATCGCCGAGCAGGTTCGTTCATTGACCGCCCCGACGGGCGAGGATATGGTCTGTCTGTGCCTCGTGGTGCGCGGGAGTTCCCAAGAACCGGAGGAACAGCATGCCCCGTTTTGAACCGACGTGTGGGTGTGCCTGTTCGGAAGCAATTATGAGGTCCCGGTACAGGCTCGGGGCGGTAAGGCTGCCGCGCGTAGCCGGCTGACAGCGGCGCACCGTGCTGAACACGGCGCGGCACCGGACGTGTGGTATGGGTGTACCGTCGGGGGCGAAGCCCGATTGACCATTTCAACACAGGACTGATTGACTGCGGAGAATGAACAATGCGGTGCGGCAAGAAACAGACGTGGCCGTTCTTCCTGGTTTGCCTGATCGTCGCCACCGTTGTGGGTCCGGTTTTGTGCGGGGCGGCGCAGGACGGTTCCCGGGCGATAGACGTGGGTTCGCGCAAGCAACTGTTCGTTGACGATCGCTTCATTGCGTCCAGCCGAGGCGTGCGGCTCACGATGAACCCGCCGGCGAAGATG
>DAOOIV010000200.1 GCA_035384605.1 Phycisphaerae bacterium | reverse complement strand
GCCGCAACCATCCCCGTAGGACATGTTCGCAGCCGCCAGATCACGTAGGGCACGGTCGAAGCGGCCAAAGGCCGCGCAGACCTGCCGCAACCATCCCCGTAAGCATGTTCGCAGCCGCCAGATCACGTAGGGCAGGTCGAAGCGGCCAAAGGCCGCGCAGACCTGCCGCAACCATCCCCGACCGGGACAACCTGGTCAACGGACGCCCAGAACCAACGACAGAAAGAAACGGCAGGTCTCGGTCGCTGCGGCGACCTCGACGCTGCCCTACCTCGCTTTGGCTCGCGGCTGGCGCGGCGCGGGCTTGGCCTGTCCCGGCCAAGGGTAGTCGTCTTTGCCGGCCGTGGGCTCGATGGGGCCTTCGGGCAGCGCCTTCTGCCAGGCCAGGACCTTGGCAGCCAATCGATCGACGATATCTTTGTTCTTCTCGGCCAGGTTGTTCATCTGCATCGGGTCGCGCGGGATGTCATACAACTCCACGCGGCTGCGATCCGGGTTCATCAGCAGCTTCCAGTCACCCTCGCGAATGGCCAGAATCGGGCTGCGGTGGAACGGCTCGCCAAACACGTGAAACCGCCACTCCCACATCAGCGGCGTCTTCCGTGGCCTCGGCTGACCCAGCAAGACGTCGCTGACATCCTCGCCGTCCAGCGCATGGCCCGCCGGAGGCTGGACACCGATCAGCTTGCACACCGTCGGCAGGAAATCGACGCCTGCGACGACCGACTCGTTGTCGATCCGCCCGGCCGGCACATGCCCCGGCCACCGAACGATGAACGGCACTCGAATGCCGCCCTCGTACAGGCTGCGTTTGCGCCCGCGGAACGGCCCGGCCGAACCGACACCGCTGTGACCGGCATTGGTGATGTGGATGTCCTCGGGCCCGTTGTCGCTGGAGAAAACGACCAGCGTGTTCTCGGCCACCCCCATCGTCTCCAACTCGCCCAGCAAGCGACCGATCTGTGCGTCCAGGTCGCCCACCGAGCCATAATAGATGGCCTCGGCACCCTTGTGTGGCACGCCTTTCGGCCCCAAGTGCTCATATGGTTTCATCTGCTCGTCGGTCGGGTTCAACGTCGCATGCGGCACCAACGTCCAGATGTTCACGTAAAACGGCTTGCTCTTATTCGCCTCAATGAATCGCAAGGCCTCATCGACAAACAGCCCCGTCGACTTCGCCCAGAACGTGGCCGCAGGCTCATGCCAGGCCGGGAAGGCCGACACCATGGTCTTGGCTTCATCAAAACCGTACTCGGTCGGGTTCGGCGCCCCCGGCCCGCTACCCAGGTGCCATTTGCCGAAATGAGCGGTCGCATAGCCCCGCGATTTCAGCAGCGCGGCCACATTCGGAACCTTCGGGTCAAGCCAGTTAGACATGCCACGCTGCGCATTCAGGTCGTGCTCAGCGTAATGACCGTGAATGCGATGCCGCGCCGGATACTGGCCGGTGAAAAACGCGCAGCGGCTCGGCGAACAAACCGAGCCATTCACATAGAACTGAGTGAACAACGTCCCCTGCGAGGCAAGCTTGTCCAGATGCGGCGTCTTGAGCCGCTGATGGCCGTAGCAGCTCAAGTCGCCCCAGCCCAGATCGTCGGCGAGAATGAAGATGACGTTAGGCGGCGTTGCAGATTCTTCACCGATCGCGATCGATGAGCACAGCAAGAAAACCGCAGTAACGGCAAGCAAAGCACATCGCATGTCGGGACCTCCCCAGTGTGGCTAATCCGTGGCCACCATGGCATGAACCGTCCCATCCCACGTGGTCACGATCACGGTATTCCCGGAAACCGCCGCGGTCGAGGCGATCGGCAGGCCGAACCGATACTTCCAGAGCAGATGACCATCACTGACATCGAGGGCGTAGAACCAGCCGTCGCTCGCCCCGAAGTAGACCACATCGCCCACGACGACCGGCGAACTGGTGATGGTTGCACTGTCTCGCTTGTATGGAACCGTCGGAGAAAGCTCCTGCCCCACGGCGAATCGCCACCGCAACTCGCCGGTGGCCTTGTCGAAGCCGTTCATCGCGGCGTCAAACGACTGATCCTTGCTCGACACCTCCGCGCTGCCCACGCAGACGATGCTCTCACCGATCGCAGGCGTGCCTGTCTCGTCGCCCAGCGGTACAACCTCCCTGCCCTGGCCGTCGGCGCTTTCAAAAGCGGCCTCCCAGAGCTGCTGCCCCGATCTGCCATCCAAGCACAGGAGCGTCTTCTTGTTCTGGAATACGTACAGCCGATCGCCGTCCTGGCTCTGCTCAACCGCGGCCGGGACCACCGCCACGGTCGAGACGGCCATCTGGTTGTTCGACCAGCGGATGTCCCCCGTGGCCGGGTCCAGTGCTCTGGCGAATGGGCCGCCCTGGTAGACAACACCCGTGCCCAGACTCGGTCCGGAATAGATGTTCGGCCACCAGTCGCTCCCGCCGGGTTGCTTCCACAACGGTTCGCCTGACGCGAGGTCGTACGCGCCGAAACCGCTGCAACGCCCGGCATACACGAGCTTGCCGTCGGTGACCGGGAAACTCGTTTCCCAACGATCGTCGTGGCCGCGATCGAGCGAGGCCGTCCATCGCGGGAAGCCGTCCTTGTTGAAACAGTAGAGCGTCGCCGCCTGGGACACGGCCATGATGTTGCCGTCCCACACCGCCAGGCTGTGCTTGATCGAGGAGTCCACAGGAGCACGCCAGAGCTTCCGGCCGGTCACCAGGTCAAGCGCCGTGATGGCACAATCATCGAGCGAGCTCTCGAAGCTGGAGGCGGCATAGACGCGCCCGTCGGCGATCACCGGGCTGGAGATGTGAATCGTGCCGCCGATATGCGTCGACCATGCCGGTACCAGCGGCGGGCGAGGACCGTCCGAAACGTAGCCGCGATGGCCCGCGTCGTTGTGGAAGAAAGGCCAGGCCTGGCCGGGTTTGACGATTGCGACACCGTTGACGTCCAGCTTGAACACGCCCGCCTGCTTCCAAACGGTGCCGTCGGCCGCCGTAGCCTCGACCTCGATGCGTTTCAGGCCGGACCAGACGTCCGACGGAACCTGCCATCGGCCGGCCCAGGTCCACGAACCCTCGGCCCACAGATCACCCCGGGCGATCGGCTCGGTCCGGTTGGATGCGGCATCATCCGCGTCAAAAACGCGATATCGAACGCCCCTGACGCGGACCGCCGTGTCATATGCAAGAATGCGGATCGGCACGGCACGCCCGAAGGTCAAGCCATTGACCGGCGGATGCACGATCTCGACCCGCTGTCTCTGGGCACCCAGCCGCCACTCGCATCGCATCTGTTGCCCATCCACATGGATGATCCGGAATCCGCGCGGGCTGCGGTCGATGCCGCCGAAGCGAAGCGTCGAACTGTTGATGTCGAGAATCCCCTTGTATTCTCGCTCCCGACGGCCGTGCCAGTGGCCTGAAAAGATTGCTGCCCCATTGCGCTCCGCCCACCAGTCGAGTTCGCGAATCGTCGGGATGTAGTGCTGGAACACCACCACCCGCTTGCCGACGGCGTTCAGACGGAGGTCGCGCTCGATCCACTCGGTCTGGCGCTCAAAGAAGCCGCTCTTTCTGTCACGGGCAATAATGTCGCGGGCGATGAAGTGGTACGGCCCGACGTCGAAAGAGTAATAGGGCGGACCGAGGTACTTCTCGTAATTCTCCGTGTCGCGGAGCTCGCCGCCGTAGTCGTGGTTTCCGACGACGTTATAGAACGGGTATCGGTTGTCTCGGGTGGCTCTCGCGTAGCCCTCGAACTGCGCGACTTGCTTGCCAACGTTGGTCAAGTCGCCCGTGGTCACCACGAACGTGGGCGTGTCCGAGAGGTTGTTTACTACCTCCAAGTCTTCGGCCATGGTCTGAACGGCACTCTCGGCTTCGGTGACGTGCGTGTCGCTCAGTTGGACGAAGACGAAACGGTCGGTGTTGCGGGCGGGATCGCGAACCAGGCCGATGTCGGCCGGCTGGACCTTGTCGGCATAACGATCGAAATCCGCAATGACGAAGAAGTGCTTCGAGGCCCGCCAACCGGCCGGTGTGCAAACGAAGACCGAGCCCCGAGACTGCTCGCGGAGTTTGAACTCGAAACGGCCGTCGGCTTGGGTCCGGACGAAACCAAGTCCATCGGACACGGACATGTCCTTCAGCGCCGGCTCGTTGTCGTCTCGCACGCCGTCGGCGTCGAGGTCCTCGAACACCACGCCGCTCATGACCAGGCTGCGCGAGACCGGTCGGCTGGCCGGGGCCGTGGCGGGTCTGGAGGCGACGGGCAACGTGGCCGGCTTGGACTGCGAGGCCGCTCCGGCCGAGAGTGCCGCCGTCACGATCAGAATCGCAAACCGAAACAGCAAGCCAGATCTCCAAAAGAAAGCTCAACAACACGTACTCTCAGACGCGCCGATCCGTGGGATCACAACCAATGATAGGCACCGGGGTGTAAACCGCAACACGCGGGGCTCGTGTGATGAAGGTAGGGCATGTTCGGAGCGGCCAGATCAGTAGGGCACGGTCGCAGCGGCCAAAGGCCGCGCAGACCTGCCGCAA
>DAOOIV010000199.1 GCA_035384605.1 Phycisphaerae bacterium | reverse complement strand
CGGGGGTTGTTCGTCTTGGCGATCATGCCCGGGATCGTCTTGCTCGTCAGGCCGATGTTGAGGACCGTCTCCATCATGCCCGGCATGGACTGGCGTGCGCCCGAACGGCACGACAACAGCAGCGGGTTCTTCGGATCGCCGAACTTCTTGCCCATGGCCTTCTCGACCTGGACCAGGGCATGCTCAACCTGTTTCTTGAGCTCGGGCGGGAACTTTTTGCCGCGGCGATAGTACTCGCTGCACATTTCCGTGGTGATCGTGAAACCGGCCGGGACCGGAAGCCCGAGCAGCGCCATCTCGGCCAGGTTTGCTCCTTTTCCGCCGAGCAGATCCTTCTGGCTGCCATCACCCTCCGCCTTGCCGTTGCCGAACAAGTAGACCCACTTCTTTGCCATGGTGTAAGCTTTCTCCTGGGGTTTGCCCCTGTTATGGTATACGTGTGCGCCAGCACGTCTGCGGTTTGCTGTCACCGGCCTCGGACCCGAACGGGCGTCTGCTCCGACGGCTGGTGGCTGGCCCGCCCGACCCTCCAACACGGCCGGCTCGGGAGCACAAAGGACCAAGAAGAGTACGGACGGACTCGCCTGCTGTCAACAGCACGAGACCCTCCGCCGGTTGCCCATAGGTTTATGGCGTCGCAGGGGGCTTTTTCGGCGGCGGGGTGGGTACCGGAGAACCGTCGAGCATCTGATTCTTGACAAGGGGGTGCAACCGGCAGCTTGTGTGCCGGCGTGCGGTCCAGACGAGGATGCTGAGAAGGCGGAAAAAAGACCGGCCGTCGCTCTCCCCGGGCGGGGGAAAGTTAGGCCGGTTGGACTGACAGAGGGGTGGGTGTTGTGATCGGTTCGGTCCTCTGCCAGCCCTGCTTGGCAAGGAGTGAAGCCTTGTCAGGATGCCTTCGCAAAACGCTCAGCCACGGCCGGCCATTTTACCACGTTCCACCACGCGTCAATATAGTCCGGCCGACGATTCTGGTATTTCAAATAATACGCGTGTTCCCACACGTCAAGACCGAGAATCGGGGTATGCCCCTGCATGAGGGGCGAATCCTGGTTAGCCGTCGAGTAGACCTGCAACTTTCGCTTGTCATCCACAACGAGCCAAGCCCATCCTGAACCGAAACGAGAGGTTGCCGCCTTGTTCAGTGTCTCTTTGAGCTTGGCGAATCCGCCGAAGGTGCTCTGGATGGCCTCCGCCAGCTTACCGGCGGGTTCGCCACCCCCGCCCTTGCCGGGCGGGGCCATGATCGTCCAGAACAAGTCGTGATTCGCGTGCCCACCCCCGTTGTTGATCACCGTCTGGCGTATGTCCGCCGGGACCGCGTCGATCTTGGTCAGCAGGTGCTCGATTGTCTTGGCTGCCAGCTCGGGGTAGGCGGCCAGCGCGCCGTTCAGGTTGTTCACATAGGCCGCGTGATGCTTGCCGTGGTGCAGTCGCATGGTCTGCTCATCAATGTAGGGCTCCAGGGCCGCGAAGTCGTAGGGGAGGTCAGGTAGTACGTGGGCCATCGCTTTTGATCCTTTCGTGGAGTCGTGAGCAGGAGAGGACGGCCGCGACGGGTTGTTTTCCCTATTCCGATGATCTGCCGCGTGGCTATTGCGGGGACCCCAAATGATCGCCCCGCCCAGTGCTCCTGCTTTCAGTATCAGGTCACGGCGTCTCATCTCCGGCTCGACTCCTTTCTGCTGCCAGGAATCCGGCCGCTTCGGCGGCCGCTTCCGAACGTTTGTCACTTGTTCAGCCGGATTCTAGTAGGCCCTCCTGTGCTCGACCACAAGATTTCGCCGGCAAACGCACGTTGCCAAATGGTTGTCGAGAAGAAGATCAGGTGGTCGTTGTGCTCCGAGGGATGCTATTCAGCGGCCCATGGGAACTTGTGCTTGAAGTGCCTGTAGTACAGACCGATGGTCCGCATAGCGACGATCATTCCGTAGAGGCTGATCAGATCTTGTGGGAGTTGAATCACCAGGGGACCGCGGCGGCCCAGAAGCTGCGCTGCTTTGATGTACAGGTTGTCGAACAGCGAAGTGCTCGGCAGGACCCAGACTACTGCGGCAATCAGAAGTGTTCCGCACATGGCCAAGTACGGAGCCGGGGCGCATAAGGCCGTTCGTGCGACAACATGAGGCCACAGCCCGCTGAAGCTGCCCCCGATGGCCACGGCCAGGACGATGATCGGCCAGAAAAGCAATCCGACTGCGGCCAGGATTTGCACCGCCGGCATCTGCGGGGCGCGGACAAAGTGCCAGACAATCAGCTCCAGGGTGCTGCCCGGCTCGATGGTAGCAAGGACATAGATGGCGGCGGGCAGCATCGCCAGTGCCGTGGCGCCCAGGAATTGAAACATCGGCGAGAGCAGGTCAATCGCGCTGCTCATCCACACCGTTTCCGGCAACCGGTCCTCCCCTGCCGCGGTCTCCCGGATGACCTCCATGCAGAACGCCGCGAGGTAGAGGTGCACGACGAGCACCAGGAACGGTCCGGCGATCGGGATCCACCAGCATACGAAAGGGGCAATCCCCAGAATCAGGTAGGTTACCAGGTTCGATGCGTCCAGCGGAAACAGGAACGACTTGAGCAGGTCCTCCCAGAAAGGCACCTCGGGTGCGATGACGCCCGACCGCTCGGCGTCGTGGAGCCGGGCCTCCTCGTGCGGCAGACGCCCGCTGATTCGCGGGATGGACGTTCTGGCCTGCTCCCGGGCAGCCTGCTCGCGATCCAATTCTTGAGAAAGGCTTTTAGAGGCTATAGACTCTATTACGACCGGTTTGTCGCCGGCGGTGCTTTTCTCCTGGCGGGCAAAGTCGGCGAGCCAGCCACCGATGGACGGCTCCTGGTCTTGCGTCGGCGGCGGTTGAGGGGGACTGCCTTCCAGGGGGATGGGTTGGGTGTCCGGATCGTAATCCGGCCGGGGCACCGTGAAGACCGCCCCGCAGGCCTGGCAGCGAGCCTTCCGGCCCGCCGCCGAGACGGGCATCCGGATGTTCGCCCCGCACCGGCATTCATATCTGATGGTCATCGCCGGTTCTCCGTATCGCGGAACAATCCCGTGAAGACGTATGACGCTTCTCCGAACCGGATGTATGTGTCCTCCAGTTGCATCAGACCCCGCAGACAACATTCTGCCGGTGCTCATGAGGCGGGCACCCTATCCGACTCTCTTGTTCGCTGACACTCAGCGAGGTTTTGTTTGGGTATTCTTCTTCTTCAGGTACTCTCCCAGCCAAGGGGCAACCGGTTCCAGGTCGAAGGACCTCCATTCGTTCACGTTGCCGATCTTGAAGAGGCAGACCCCCAGGACCTGCGGATCCTCAAGCAATTGTGAGTCAAACCACTGCAGCCACGCCACGTATTTGTCCGCGTTGCCGCGGGCCTGCCAACCGTCCTTGTTCGGATCGCCGGCCTTGTCCACACCGCCTTCCATCAGGATCATCGGCAGGTCCGCCACGTCGGGATGCGTTTTCTTCAGGTATTCGTACGCCCGGCGGTACCGCAGGCTGTAGTAGCTCTCGCGGTTCACGTTGGTGTCGTACTCAAGGGTGTATCCGTGACAGGCCCATGCACCGCCATGCTTCTTCGCGATCCGCAGCGCCGGCACCATTGCGTTGAGGATCTGCGGCTCGATCGGCAGCCCTCCCACGCCGCTCTGCAGGATGATCGGGCGAAAACCCATCGCGGCGATTCTCGGCGCGGCGTGGGCGATGTACCGGCAATACCATTGCGCCTGTTCCACCGTCTTTGGTTCCCACATGTTCGGCATGAACGAGAGGAAGTCCACCTTGTCCTTGTGCGCCGCCAGCGTACGCAGGTCGCCCTCTTTCTCTTTCGCCCAGTTCGCGTAAACCTGAAGCGGATCACGGTCGATCTTCATCTCTTTCGACTGAGCGCCGACTCCGACCACGATGATCGCCTTGGGATTGGCCTTTTTGAGACGAAGGCCCACGCTGTCGGGTCTGGCGAAGTCGCCGGCGGGGATCTTCATGATCGGGACATTGCCGCCGTCCACCAGGTTCAGCAGATGCGCGGACGGTTGCCCGCCGTCCAGATAGAGCAGGCCGAGTTTCGACCTCGTACCTTTTGCAGACAGCACCCCTCGCTCACCCGTCCCCGCCATCGCGGACGTAAGCATCGAGGCGAACACAATGAACAACATATGCTTTTCAAAACGCAATTGAGGCACCTCCAACATCATGACTGGCTCACAGTCCTAACGAAAACACGTAGACGCTCTGCCCGATTGTGAACCTGATTCTGCGCGGGCCATCCCGGCTCGCAGCGGCTTTGACCCGCGTTCATGCCCTGCCTTCCCTTCATCGAACGTCTCCAGCCTGTGCGGCGAGCGGCTCTGATTGCCACCGAGCATCTCGGCGATCAGATGGCAGTGATTGGGCATCGGGCAGCAGGCGTGTGCCGCCAACCGGAAACGGTTCCACCCGCTACACGGTCCCCAAGAGAAGCGCCCTTTTGGGGGGCCGCAACCCAAACGCACAGTGCTCCGAAAACATGCGCGCAAGCCGCACAGATATCTGGCCGTAAGGTTGTGATGAACCGGCGACGGTTCTCATCGTCGCGAACTCCTGTTCTGCGCTCATTGTCCCGG
>DAOOIV010000198.1 GCA_035384605.1 Phycisphaerae bacterium | reverse complement strand
AGTCAAAAGCACGCGGCATGATTGGGTCCCCCACGGGCCAACAGGGCCGTTGTTCCACAGTGGTGGGCCGACGAGGGCGTCGGCCCTACTTGGCGGCACGCTGAGCCATACGGCTTGTGTGACATCCATGCTCGGCGCCAGTCAAAAGCACGCGGCATGATTGGGTCCTCCACGGGCCAACAGGACCGTTGTTCCACAGTGGTGGGCCGACGAGGGCGTCGGCCCTACTTGGTGCCGATGGCTCCGTCGGCGCTTGGGTATCGAGCACGCTTGGACTGCCGGTTTGGTCGGTTGTGCAGAGAGTATAGCCCGGCGTTGCATATGGCAACGCCGGGGAATGAAGAGTCTGGAAGGCAGAATTGAGGATGGGGCGTGCTTTGCCGTCGCTCATGAAGCTCACTGCTGGTGAATTCTGGGCACGATGGTGATTCGGTGCCAAACGGCCGATCCAAACGTGCTTTTCTGCAGGGCTGCGGGGATTGTTGTGTAATGGGGGGGTAATGCCGAAATGGGGCGACGAGGGCGTCGGGTGGCCGGCGGCGATCGAAGAGGTCGACGGCCGTGTTACTCATGCCGAAATGGGCCGACGAGGGCGTCGGCCCTACGTGTACGGCTTGTGTGACATCCATGCTCGGTGCCAGTCAAAAGCACGCGGCATGATTGGGTCCCCCACGGGCCAACAGGGCCGTTGTTCTACAGTGGTGGGCCGACGAGGGCGTCGGCCCTACTTGGCGGCACGCCGCAAGCATCGGCCCTACTTGGTGCCGATGGCTCCGTCGGCACTTGGGTGTCGAGCGCGCTCAGTCTGACGGGCCGGCTGCCGGATCACTCGGGCGCTTGATCAGTTTCGGGTCAAATGCCGTCCCGCACTCGGGGCAGCGCGGGTCGACCTGGCCTCGGAGATCGTAGCCGCACTCAATGCAGATGGGGACGCCCTTGGCGGCCAACTGTTCACGCAGGTACCTGATCAGAGGTTTACGGACAAGATACTGACTGCCAATAGCAACGGCAAATGGATAGACCCCTGCAATCACCCCTCCAACCCAGCCTTCACCCGAGAGTCCCCAGAAAGCCAGCGATCGCTTGAGTGCTAGAATGGTCAGACCCATGGCTACCGCCGAGCCAAACAAGAGAGCTGCAAGATAGAAGCGGCGTTGACGGCGGCCCACTTTTTCGCGCCAATATCGCCGGATAACGTCGCGTCGTTCCTGATCAGTCTCAAAGAGAGCCAATTCTGGAAACAGACGCGATGGAGCAAGGCGGCCCTTTCTCATGATGTCGATTGTACCTGAAGACCCGGTCTTTTGACCCCTGTTGTCTTCTCAACTAAACTCACGTCGGCGCGGTACCCAACCGCCTTCGTTTCCCAAAGGGGCACGGGTATGTAGCCAGGGGCGCGAGCCCCTGGTACAAATACCATCATGACCGACCAGCCCCGAAGGGGCGGTGGCACGGCCGAGCCGGCCACGAGCATCTGTCGCCCCGCTGGGGCTGACCCGCCGATGCGGCACGATTCCCAGGGGCTCGCGCCCCTGGCTAAACACCTTCGCCCCTGGCCGGGCGATCTGCAAGGGTGTGGTTGGCACTCGGCACGGAGAGCGGCAATCGTCTGGAATCACGGACCATGAACAGCAACAAAGACACGTACGAGAACCCGTTGGTTTCCCGGAATGCCTCGCCGGAGATGTGCCGGCTGTTCAGCCCGCGGCACCGGATACTGACCTGGCGGCGGATCTGGTTGGCGGTGGCTGAGGCCCAGGCCCAGCTCGGACTGCCGGTTTCGCGACGGCAGATCGCCGAGTTGCGGCGGACGATGGAGGACATCGACTGGGACCGAGCGGCCGAGCACGAGAAGAAGCTTCGCCATGACGTCATGGCCCACCTGTACGCCTGGGGCGACGTGGCACCCAAAGCCCGGGGCATTCTGCACCTGGGCATGACGAGCATGGACGTGGTGGACAACGCCGACCTGCTGATTATGCGTGAGGCGATGGTGCTGATCCGCGATTGGCTGGTCAACGCGATCGACGCCCTGGGCGCGTTCGCCCGCAAGTGGCGCAACCTGCCCTGTCTGGGTTTCACTCACTATCAGCCGGCGCAGCTCACCACGGTCGGCCGGCGGGCCTGCCTGTGGGCCTACGATTTTGTTCGCGACTTGGAGGAACTGGAAGATCGCCTGGGGCGGCTGCGATTTCGTGGGATTCGCGGGGCGACCGGCACGCAGGCCAGCTTCCTTTCGCTGTTTGACGGCAACGCGGCCAAGGTGGTCCGCCTGGAGAAGATCGTCACCCGCAAGCTCGGTTTCGAGGACGTCGAGCCGGTTACCGGCCAGACCTACTCCCGCAAGATCGACGCCCAGGTAGTTGCCACGCTGGCGGGGATTGCCGCCAGCGCCCACAAGTTCGCCAACGACATCCGTCTGCTGGCCGGCATGAAAGAGATCGAAGAGCCGTTTGAGAAATCGCAGGTGGGCTCGTCGGCCATGGCCTACAAGCGCAACCCGATGCGGTGCGAGCGGATGACCGGACTGGCCCGATACGTCATCTCAGTGATGTCGTCGCCTTTGCAGACGGCCGCCGAGCAGTGGTTGGAGAGGACGCTCGACGATTCATCCAACAAGCGGCTCTCGATCCCGGAGAGTTTCCTGGCCGTTGACGGAATCCTGAGGCTTGTGACGGACGTCTCGCGCGGCCTGGTTGTCTACCCCAAAGTGATCGGGGCACACGTGCAAGCGGAGCTGCCTTTCATGGCGACGGAAGAGATCCTAATGGCGGCTACCGCCGGTGGGCAGGGCGCAAGAGGCAAGCGGGCCCGCCCCGGTGACCGGCAGGCACTGCACGAGCTGATCCGACGGCATTCGCAGGCCGCCGCACTGGAGGTCAAGATGCACGGGCGTCCGAACGACCTGCTCCAGCGGCTACAGAAGGACCCGGCGTTCGCGAACGTTGACTTCCGCAAGGCCCTTGACGCAAGACGGTTCGTCGGGCTCGCCCCACAGCAGGTCGATCATTTCGTTAAGACGGTGATCGGGCCGATTCTGAGACGGCATTCGTCCGCGCGTAACAAGCAGGTAACCTTGAACGTCTAAGCAGGCAGACCCGATGGTCATCGATGAGCCTCAGAACCCATTTGTGTATCCCCCTGAATGGGTGGGGCTCACACGGGATCTTGCCGGGAGCCGGGCGCTGAGCGTTGCCGGCTATGAGGTGGAGGTTCATATTACGGTCGAACAGCTCGATCTTGTCTATCTGCCGTTGCTGGCGATGCTGGTTCAACACAGTGGCGACGACGAAGAGCGAGTCCTGGCCGGCTTGGGCGGGATACCGGGCAGCGGCAAATCGACGTTCGCCGCCGCTGCAGCCCTTGTGGCCGGTCGCATCTGGCCGTCCGGACGGCTGGCCGTGGTGGGGATGGACGGCTGGCACTATCCCAATGTCGTGCTCGACGCGCGCACCGTGCTCGATGAAAGAGGACATCCGGTGCCGCTACGGAGTCGCAAGGGCGGACCACAATCCTTCAACGTCCCGGCCATGGCCGACGCGTTGGAGTCGCTGAGGCCTGCGCGCCGCTCCATCAACCTGCCGGCCTACGATCGGAGGCTGCATGATCCGGTGCCTGGTGCGATTGTGATCGACGCCCGGACGCAGATCGTGCTCGTTGAGGGCAACTTCGTCCTGAGCACCACGCCCCCCTGGGACAAGGTCTCATCTCTGCTGCGGCCAAGGCTTTTCCTTGAGGCGGATTTGGCCGTTGCTCGCGAGCGGATCATCAAGCGGCACATTCGCGGCGGAGCCTCACCCGAGCAAGCCCGTGAGAAGTTCGAGACCAACGATCTGATCAATATTGCTGCTGTCGAAGAGACGGAGGCCAACGCCGACTTTGTGGTCCGACTCGATCCGAATCCGCAAATCCGCGTCCAAGCGGCACGGGGCCGACGGTAGCCTCCGGGTATTTGATCCCGGTCCTGTTGTCGGACCGGCATCTCTCAGGTCTAATATCCCAGGTCGAGAGTCCGCTTGGTGGTGTTCCGGGAGTTACTCTCGGCAAGGAGGTAACCATGCGAGTGCTCAGCGTCAACGGAAGTCCGAGACCCAAAGGCAATACTCATCTGATGTTGCAGCGGGTTTGCGGTCATCTGTCGAAAGCAGGACATGAAATCGACGACGTCTGCCTTGAGGAAATGGGCATCGCTCCTTGCAGGGCATGCATGGTGTGCGCGGAAGTTAAGGATGGTCGCTGCCATGGGCACGATGACGCATGCAACGGCTTGATCGATCGGTCGCGGGCCGCCGACGTGATCCTGCTCGGCTCGCCGGTGTACTTCGGATCGGTGACCGGGCAGATCAAAGCCTACATGGATCGCGTCGGCTTTGTCAGCCGTGTGGGCGACCAGTTCCTGGCCCGGAAGATCGGTGCGGCGGTCGTGCCCGCCCGGCGAGCCGGCGAGTTGTTCACCTTCGCACAACTCAACATGTGGTTTCTCATCAACGGCATGATCGTGCCCGGCAGCAGCTACTGGAACGTCGGCCATGGTCTGCGTGAAGGCGAAATCGCCGGTGATCAGGAGGCGATGGCCACGCTGGACGAGCTGGCGAAGAATATCCTGTGGCTGTTGGAGAAGCTGCAGTAAAGAAGCTGTCAGCTATCAGCGTTCACCCATTAGCCCCCGTCTTGTCAAGCGCGAAAACTCCCTTGGCGAA
>DAOOIV010000197.1 GCA_035384605.1 Phycisphaerae bacterium | reverse complement strand
TGGTGCGACTGACCTCGATCAGCAGCGCGTCCAGCGGGCCCTGCTTCGGCAGAAAGTCGTCGGCCGGCGGAATGGTTTGCTCCGGCGGATGCTGCCGTTCCTCCGGGTAAGCGGGCTCTGCCATGACCGTCACGGACGCGGCTCGCGAGTAAACCAGACGGCCATCGCGTA
Organism: Phycisphaerae bacterium; assembly: GCA_035384605.1. Classification (NCBI taxonomy): domain Bacteria; kingdom Pseudomonadati; phylum Planctomycetota; class Phycisphaerae; species Phycisphaerae bacterium. Next base: position 4,582 of record DAOOIV010000197.1, on the reverse strand, counting down.
TCACGCAGATCTCGGTCATCGATGGGCCGATGTCCACCAGCACCGTCCGGCCCGCGACGTCACCGCCCTCGATGACCGCAGCCTGGCTGGCGGAGGAGCGAAGACCGATGCGCTCGGCGGTCAGGCCCGCGGCTTCGAGCGTCTGCTGGTAGTACTCGATCACGTGGGCTCGAACTGCCGCGACCCACACATCACAGCTCGTACCGCCGTTGCCCGGAACGACCGCGAAATCGATCGCCGCCTGATCCTTGCTGAAGGGCAGTTCCTTGGCGATCTGGACGTGAACCATGGCCGCCAGTTCATCGCGGGTGCCCTTCGGCAGGGTAATCAGGTTGAGAATCACGTCCTGGCGGGGCACGTCGATCAGAACCTGCTTGGCCCGAATACGATGCTCACGCAGGGTTCGATTCAGGAAATCGCCCATCGAAGCGGGATCCCGGGCATTGACGCCGGGCCCCAACGGCACGTGGACCGCCTTGCGCAAGCGCACGCCCGACCGCGAAAACGCCGCTTCGATCACCCGAAGCGAGCGTTCGTCCCAATCGATACATAACACCGGTCGATCAAAGATCGTCATAAGACAATCCTTCGCCTTGCTTGTCGTTCCATACCGGGTAGCCGGCCCCCAGCGAACTGATGTCCCTGAAATACACGATCTGGGCCAGGTGCCCGCGCATCTCGACCACCACCTCGAACCGCTTGAACGTCCCGGTGTGGTCCGCGAAGCCGATCACATCCGCGCTGAACTGGATCGATCGCGTGGTCAGCATATTGGAAACGAGCGCAAATGTCTCGGCATCCAACACCCCGTTGGCAACCAGCCAGCCGATGCTCGTCTTCTGATCGCCGCTGATCTGCTCCCGCTGAGCAACGATGGCGGCGGCCTGCTCAGGTGAAAGCCCCGGAATCGTCTGTAGCACGATCACCGAGGCCGTGTTGACGTTGATTAGGCCCGGAATGACCGGCGCCGTCTCCACCGTGAAACGATCGCAAATCGCAATCATGTCCGCGGCGGTGATGGGGTTGGGTAGCGGAGTGCCGACCAGCTCATCTTCATCCTGGTCACCGGGCATCGAAGCCTGAGGCCCTCGATTCCGTCGTCGCTCGCTTCGGTCCCGTTGCTGCTCGCTCCAGGTTCTGGGCCTGTCCGGTCGGCCGTTGCGATCGTCATTCTCATTCTCGCCGCCGGACACCCGATCTCCTGAACGCCGATCCCCGCCTCGACCTCGATCGCCCCGGCGGTCTTGATTGCCGGCGGTCGGTTCGCCGCCGGTGCCATCATCGTCCTCCGCGCTCGACCCATCACCCCTGTCGGGCCGGGCACTCTGTCGGCGACGATCGCTCTTGCCCGGACCCCCGCCGTCACCCTGTCCGTTGCCCCCCGGGGCACCCCCGCCGCGGTCAGCGTTCTCATTGCCTCCCCCGCCTTGACCTTCGCCCTCGCCTTCCCCCTCACCCTCGCCTTCGCCCGTATCTTTGCGATCTTCGTTCAGGTAGTCGATGAGCTCGTCATACTCCCTCCAGGCCTTTGTGTAGTTGGACTTGCCGTTCTCATATACCTCCAGGCCCAGGAGTTCTCCGACCGATCGGAACTGGTAGCCTCGCTGTCTCGCCTCGGCAATGAACTCGATGATCTCGGGGCGAATCTCGAGCGTCAGGTACTGGAACTGCGGCTGTTCGAGCATTTGCGTCGAGACCGAATTGAGCGGGATCTTCGGCTTGTTGTCGGTGGCGGTGTTCCAGTCCCACGAGAAGACGGTGATGTAGGGCAGCAGACCGCGATAAAGCTTGCCGTCGCCGTTGTCGGGGGGAAAAATGTCGATCTCGTTGCCCCCGTCGTCCTCGTTGGCATCCAGGTAGCCGTTGCGATTGGCATCCTCGCCGTAGAGGACCAACCCGTCGAAGCCGCGAATCATGAGCAACTCGTCGATCGACTGCAGCGGGCGATTCTTGGCCCGGTAGCGCGGGCTGCGATGAGTATAATAGTACTCGCTTTCGGCCCCGTTGCTGGAGATGGGCGTGTCATCCGGATCCTGCCAGTCGATCAGCGAATCAGCGAGCATTTCCGGAAGCAGGTTGTCACGCCGGACCTGCTCCTGCAACTGGTCGAGGAGGCTCAGGACCTGGGCCCGCAGCGCTTTGTTTGCCAGATTGGCAATATTGATCTTGCCGGCCTCATCAGTGAGGCCATAGCGCATCTTGACGTCCTGGGCGCCGGGTCCGGTGTCGCGATAAGAGACGATGCTGTAGCGCCAGGCAGCCACGCCGGGCACAGCATCCTTCTCCCACGGACTGGCCGATAGCGTCTCGTCACCTTCGACCCAAACGGGCACACGCCGGAAATCATCCGGGTTGTCGTACCACACGTCCACGTTGGTCCGGCCGGTGCGCAAAACGTGGATCATCCGATCGATGCCCGAGCGGGCCGCCAGCCGGGCCTGTTGCAGGTCCTGCGACGCCTTCACCGCCGCCAACTCGGCGTTCATGCGGAAGGCGAACGTGCCGGCCAGCACGCCGAGCACGGCGATGATCGCCAACACGACAATGAGCACGATGCCGCGACGTCGCATCATTCCAGGCCCTCCGACGAGCGGCCGAGCTGGTCCGCCACGCCGAACTTGCGCGAGGTGATCAGCGACGGATCCGACTGAAGCACGTGAACCACAATGGTGAACCGGTCCGGGTGATGAATCTCGTCCTCCTCTTCCTCCTCGGACCCCTGCTTGGTCAGTTCGAGTTCCTCCCGGGTGGCCCGGACCCGCCCGATGGTGATCATCACCGCCTGGGGCAGGGCATAGCTTGCCTTTCCGGTCGCGGCCGCCTTGCCCATGTCGATGCCGCCGAACTCATCCACCGTCTGCCATTGGTCGAGCCACTGCATCCCGTCGAAGTACTGAAATCGCAGGTACTTGATCTCGGGAGCGTACAGTTCCGTCGTCACCGGGGGAACGTCCATGGGCAGGTCTTCGTCCTTTTGCGCCTCGCCAAGATCGGTGTCCAGGTCGACGATGACTTCCGGGTTCGGGTCAAAGACCTTCTGCTCCGAGCGAAACAGGCCATAGACAATCGGCAGACCATCCTCATCGTCGACCTCGTCGGGATCTTCGCGCAACTCATACTTGATGCGGATCAGATCGAGTTGGGGCGGCGGGAGGTTCGCGATCGCCGTGTCATCATACTCGATGTAGGAGTAATTCTCCGTCATCCGGTGGCGCACGATGGTAATACTGTTCCGGTCGCCCCGGAAACCGATTCCGTCGCCCGGAACGATGTCCGTGGCATGACGAATCTCGTCGGCGATCCGATCGAGAATCGCCCGGGTAAGCAGAACATCCTGGGCCAGAACCGAGCCTTCCTGCCGCACCCGCAGGACGGTGTTGTAGAAACCGAAAATGCCGGACATCATCAGGACGATCAGCGTCAGGGACAACAGGACCTCCAGCAAGGTGACGCCTCGGCGGCGTGCGGCCCGCGCCGGACGAGCGTTAATCGACCGTCCGGCTGTACACAGACCCACGCCGGCGCAGCCCGAAACACGAGCAACGGCCTTTGCTCGAAGTATTCGGTTCGTGATGTCGAACATCGCGCTCATCCGTCCCGCCATCTCGCGTTCAGGACATCAGATCTCGTATCTGCAACCGCAAATCGCGAATCCGACGCCTGCAACCTCAAACCCCGGATTTGAAATGTCAAATCTCAAATTCGAGGTTTGAAATCTTCAATTTCAAATCTGCAGTCGCAGGTCCCCAATGCACTCCGCGATCTCCCATCCATATCCGCCATCAGCAACTTGCCGTCTTCTCCCCCGCGCCTGCCGTCTGCGAGCCTAGTGTCCGACGCTGGGATAGGGCTGATCAACGTCCCGTGGCGTCGGAGCACCGGGCGTACTGTTCCTGTCGCCGCGGTTTCGCGGGTTGTTTCCTCTACCCGAGCCACCCGGCCGCCCCGGCGAGTCTTGTCGCCCACCAGGGCCCGAGGGTCGATCGACCCCGCCAGGCGGCCTGGATCCGCCGCCCGGCCTGCGATCGCCGAATCCCGGTTGACCACCGCCCGTTTCGCCCCTTCCACCGGCACCGGGCCTGCCTGGCCGGTCACCCACATTGCCGGGAGGCCCGCCGCCGGGAGGACCCTGACCTGCCGAGGCCTGGTCGCCCCCGCCACGGTTCCCGCCTTCTGCCGTCCCTCCACCACCGCGACCGCTGCGACCGCCCGCTCGCCCAAAACCTCTCTGAGCTTCGCCCACGCGGCTCAGACCGGGCCGGCCGCCGGCCGTGGCCTGGTACATGTCCTTAAGCTGCGACATGTTGCCTCGACCGATGCCAATCGTCTCCAGGATTTCGGCCAGGGCCATGAACTCTTCATCCGGCAACTGGGTCAGCATCCGCGGATCAAAACTCCCCGACTCCGACATCTCGAGAAGCGTTTTGAGGAGCGCGGCCAGTTCCGACTGGCTCAATCCGCCAGGCAAAGCCCCGCCATCGCCGGCTCCTCCGCCACCACCGGCACCACCGCCCCCACCACCACCGCCGCCACCGGCACCCCCGCCGCCGCCACCCCCGCCGCCACCCATCGGATCGAGGCC
>DAOOIV010000196.1 GCA_035384605.1 Phycisphaerae bacterium | reverse complement strand
AACGACCCGGCCGCCCCATGCGTGCGAACGCTCCGCCAAGCCGTGATGGTGAAGTGGTTCTCCGGCGTCTCACACGGGTCCAGCGGATCGGGTGAAGGTGCATTATACGGCGTAGGATCACACACGTCGCCGATGCCATCGGCGTCGTCGTCGGCCTGATCTGAATTCTCTTGGCAGGGGCAGTTGTCATCACAATCCAACGTGTTACCACCGGTGCAGTTCGGCCGCCCGAGGACTTGGATACCGTCGCCGTCGTAGTCGAAATTGTTGACCCACGGGTCGGGCGGATTGTCACGGGCGTCGAGATAACCATGGCCGTCGCAGTCGCAGCAGTCGGAATCCGCGCGAATTCCCGGCCCGCTGGCGCACTTCTCGAGCCAATCGAGGTCCCCAAGTGTCTCCGTCGGGTTTCCGGGGTCTCGCATCTTTACGTGGCCGTCGCCGTCCAGGTCAAAGGCGTCGCAGTCTCCGCCAGGGAACAGTTGAGCGATCGTGTACGTGTTCCCCGTGTAACAGGCTTGCATCAGAGCGAAATCGTTCTGGTCGACATCGCCGTCGCGGTCGAAGTCGGGAACGGCCAGATCGTAGGGAACAATCACGCTGAAGCTGGGGGAGTTCAGGACCACGTTCGCCGCGCTGACCGGCCAGGCCGCCGGCGGGCTCGGCGGGGGTGACACCACATCCAGGACGTTGGCCAAGCCGTTTTCGATTCGGAACACGTATGTCCCCGCCACCAGGGGGATGGTGAATGAGCCCTGTGCGATGATCTGCGGGCCGCTTTGCCCTATTCCAGGATCAACAATGACGTCTTCGCCGGTGCCGGTGTCTCCGGCTTCTCCGAGCGTGTTCTGAGCCCCGCCGATTTGACGGAGATTCCTTGCGACCGGCGTGCCGCCGTAACCCGCGCCCGGAACGTCTGTTTCGGGATTGGAGATCCCGGCCGGGCGAACAAAGCCGTCCATTCCCGTTCCGACGGTTGTGGCCGGGGACATGTCCACAAGCCGGCCGCTTGGCGGGTCCTGGACCAGATCGACCGAAATCGCCGCCAGACCCGCGTTGTCGCCCTGGCTCACCGTCGCACTGACGGTCCAGTAGACCGTTCCACCCGGCTCGACAACTTGTCCTGCATTCGGAGAGGTGAGATCCAACGTCACGGTTGCAGCGGTGCTCTGGCCGCCACCAAACAGCCGTTGAAAATACATGAAATCGTGCAAGTCAACGTCGCCATCCGGCGGCGATGCCGGAAAATCCGCGCAGGTGCAGCCGCCGCCAATCGGATCGGTACGCGGCCCGGTCATGCACACCGAGAATCCGTCCAGGTCGGAGCCATCCAGGATGCTGTCGCAGTTCAGGTCACCCACCACCGGGCCGCACGAGCCGGCAGTCACGGCGTTCACGGCGGTGAGTGCGTTGAGGTGCTTGGGTTGATCGGGGAGTTGGCACCAGGGATACGCCCAGTCCTGTCGTGTCGCCGTGTTGTAGATGATGGTTCTGGCCAGATCCGCGGTCAGTGAACCGCAGGGACCGTTCTTGTCGAACATCAACGCCGCCACACCTGAGCAGTGGGCGGTAGCCTGCGACGTGCCGTCTCCGGAGAATCCCCGACGGTGATGCTGAAACCCGGCGCGGCCAAGAAGTGCCCACAGTTGTCTGTGGCATTGGAAAAGCACACCACCCGGTAGCGCTCTGGGTTGAGGTCGGCACAATCTGCCGGCGGTTCAAAATACTGCCCGGGGTACCAGTCGGCGTCGTAATTCGCCGCCACCGGGACCGCACTTGAGAAGCAGGCCGGCATCGAAATACCACCGCACACAGCCTCGTTGCCCGTCGCAGCGAAGGTGATGATGCCGTTGGCAAAAGCATCGGATATCACCTGGTTGTAGGCTGGCCACCAAGCGTCGCAAGAGCACTGATAGGCCCCCATACCTCCGCTGCGGTTGATCACTCGGATACTTGGGTCTGCGGTCAAGGAACGGTTCATGGCATACAGAATCCCCAGCATGACATCAGTCGGATTCGCGCCGCCCGAAGGCCCGTGAACCCGGATTGAGAGAATCTTGGCGCCGGGGGCAACACCCCATGGATCGGTGATAATCAACGACATATAGGTTCCATGATAGAGGCTATATACATCCTCACCCATGTCAGGTTGTATGACTCCACCCTCGATGCTAAGACCTCCTGCGGCGATGCTCCCAGAAAGCCCTGGATGCGTGTAGTCGATTCCGGTATCGATCACGGCGACAGTCACCCCGTGCCCGCTCATGCCTTGGGCGTGGACATCGTCCGCGTTGATAAATGATCGACTCTCGTGCATGCCAAACGCCGCACTCGTCAAGACCGATACTGCCGCCGTTACAAGAATACGACTCTGCATGATGTCTCCCTCACTTTCAAATCGGATCATGGTTGTTTACGCCATGCTGCGCTGGGACGCTCCAAGCCCATCAGGCCGATTCGGAGTACGTCGGGGTGTTTCCACAGCCTTTCCACTCCCTGTCTGTTGATAAAACCCGTTATTCCCGGCCCGATTCTGGCGACCAACCGAAACTCGTCCGCGTTCACAAGAGAGAGCACACGATCCTGAAGCTCGTTCTCTGCCTGATTACGAAGCTCCAAGCGTACGCGGTTTTCTGAAGGTACCTTGCTCCATTCTGGAAGGAAGTCGGTTCTCAAGCTGACCATAACCTCGACATGATCGGTCAGGGAGAACGCGCGATACACGTCAGGATCCACTTTCCTCTCTTCCACGCCAGGCTGAGTGGAGGCCGTATCTGCAGAGTGTGCAGGGGGAAGGTCATCCTTGTAGACGGTTCGCGATTTATCAGGCAGCGGCTTGTCATCCAGGCAGACCCCGGTTACGTCGGGGTTCTTGGCCAGCTTGTCCAGCCCCTCTTTGGTGATGTAGCCGGTCAGACCCGCGGATTTCTCGAACAGAAACGGAGCGTGGAATTCCGAGGCCTTGAGGCTGGCCAGTACCCGTCGCTGGGCATCACGTTCCTTTAACTGGACCTGAACGTACACCATGCCCTTGAAGCGGAACCGCCACAGGGCGTCGAAAGCCTCCACGTCCCTACCCTTCTTCAGGCGATCCTTGAGCTCGGCGACGGTCTTGTTCAGTCGATCCAGTTTGGCGTACACCTCTGGGTCCACGACGCCGGTCCAAGTCCGCGGTGTGAGCCCGAGCTTTTCTCTCTCCTCGCGGGGAATGATCGCTCGGGTTTTCTCGGGGTCATTGGGATCCGCCGTGGTCTGTACGCGCCCCGGCACTGGAGCCTTGGGCATCGCCGCTGCCAAGACTGCGGCCAGGATGATCACTGCGCCGATGGCCCACAATCCTGCAACTCTTTGAAACTTCATGACTTGTACCTCCTCTGAATGAGAGACCGCCGCCGCCCTCATAGCCATCGGCATTGCCGCCGACGATGAAGAAACCGTCTAAAATGATGCTACCGGTTACGGTGCTTCCGGCCGTGACCACGTGATAGCTGTTGTCCGCGTTGTTCACAAAACCCGGCTGATCGTTCTTCAGCAGATCCCCGCTCAGAACGCTTGCGTGGCCGAGGGGCTCAAGGGCTTGCGGCTGGCGTTCGAACGGGTCTGCGGCTCCGGAGCCGGCGAAACCGCCGACCATGGCGAAGCCGTTGACCAGGTCGAACGACAGCGATCGATTTCCGGGTTGTCCCGTGCCGTCATCGGGCTCGTAGACACCGTCGGCCACGAAGATGAAGACCTTCTCGGGGTTGGCACGAGCGTCGGCCAAGCCCTCCTGGAGCGTGAGGTAAGCGTGGTCCCAGTCTGAACCGTCATGCGGAGAGAGCAAGGCATTCTCATCAACATAGATGGCCGCACCGAGGATCTGGCACTCATCCGGAATACCGTCGTAGTTCCAGTCGTGGCTCGTTCCGTTGGCGATGTCGCAATCGTCGGCCACGCCGTTCGGCTGGCAGTCAGGCTCGCATTCATCGGATATTCCGTTGATGTTGCAGTCGGGGCTCACCAGCCCGTTGCCGTCCGGATCGGAAGGATCGACGTCGCAGTCGTCCGGCACGTTGTTGTTATTGCAGTCCATCTCGCATTCATCAGGTATGCCATTCCCGTTGCAGTCCTCGCTGGTGCTGTTGGCAATGTCGCATTCGTCCGGCACGCCGTTGCCGTTGCAGTCGCCGGACGTACCTGCCGACAAGAAGCACTGGACCCCGCCGCCGAACTGGTCGGGAAGGGACGCGATTTCAAAGAGGATGCCATCTGTAGACACCCATACTTCTGCAATACCATCGCCCGCATAATAACCGTCAGGCAACCCAAGACCGACGAAAAGACGACCTTGGTGAGCGACCAGAGCCGAGACGCCCTCATTGTTGGTGGTACTGTCTGGATGGGCAAACACCAGTGACCATTCGTGCCCGTCAAACGACCATAGTCTCGCTCCATTTCGATCAACGCCCCCTCCTGCGTAGAGCTTTGCCTTGGGTATTGCGGTGCCTCCAAACGTCTCAAGTGCCCACACGTTCACACCCCTGTTGTTGTTGTTCTGTGCATAGTTGACCGTGAAGTCTACACGTGGCAGGCTCGATCGCAGTTGGTCACACAGGAAGTCGGGTTCGGTGCGATAGACAGGACCTCCGTTGCCGGCCCACGCACCTGCATACAGGTGCCCCGTATCGTAATCTGAGTCGTATTCTGCGAAATCCCATATGCAACTCCCCGACTGTGTGTCGATGTCGGCGCCGGTCTGAACATGCTGTAAATCCGCCGGTTTGATGATGCGGTG
>DAOOIV010000195.1 GCA_035384605.1 Phycisphaerae bacterium | reverse complement strand
TCGTCAGCATTTCGGCCCTGCCGCAGAGGCATTGGAACAAGTCATCACTTTTGCAGCCGCCGACGCGTATGCTCAGCAGCGCAACTGGGCGCGCGTGTTCCTGGCCGAGGTCTTGCTCAACTTGTCGGCTCACAGCCGCGTTCGGCAGGTAACAGACGATATCATCGCCGACCACGCGGCCGGCAAGGCCAATGACGAGCAGGTGGCCTGGGGGCTGATCTGGAAGGCCCGCTCGCACAAGCAGTTGCAGGAATACGAGCAGGCCCTCGAAGCCCTTCAAATGGCCGTTGCCGTCAGCCACGCCAGTCGCCCGCCGCTGGCCGCGGAGGCGGAATTCGAGGCCGGCGAGGTCTGTCGACAGCACGGCGACGCAGTCCAAGCCGCCGGCGGCGATTGGGGCCCGCTTCACGAGCAGGCCTTGGCTCATTACTTGGCGGCGTTTGACATCGCCAAGACCAAGCAACTGGACGAGGGCATCATCGACCGGGCCCGCCTCCAGGCGGCCAGCGAGATGCGGCACCTGGGCATGCGCGAACGAGCCATCGCTTGGCTGCGGATGGGCATCGAAGACCCGGCCCAGATCACCGGTTCCGACGAGTTGCTGGCCCAGCGGATGGTGTCGTTCATGTCGCCGGCCGAGGCCGAGGCTTGGCAGCATTACCTGCTGGCTCCGACAGAAAACGCGGATCCGACGCAAGCCATGGTGCAGAAGGAGTTCGAGAAGCTGGCTCCTGCCCCATCCAGCACCGTAACCAACCAGCCGTTCCTGCGCCTGCACTGGCTGGGCCGGCTGTACGAGAAGCAGCGCCGGTTCCAGGAGGCGATGACCGTCCACCAACAGTCGCAGGCCCAGGCCGACACACCCGACCGTCAGGCGGAAGGGCTTTTGGGTCAGGCCCGGGCGGCGCGTCTGCTGGCCCGGGAGCACCGTCTGCGGGGCCGCTGGGTGGAATACCAGAGCGCCAAGCCGGTGATGAGCCAGACGGCCGAGGCAGCTTCGGCGGCCTGGGCACAGGTGGCCGCAACCGCCAAGCCGGCCGGCTCGCACTACGCCATCGAGCAAGCGGTGAAGGTTTTGCACGACGCGGAACTGGACAGTCGCTCGCTTGAGGTGGCTCAGAGTCTGGTAAGCCGATTCGGGCCAGAGGAGCATCCCAGCAAGCAGGCCTTCGCTCGCTACATGTGGATACAGGCCCTGGCCTGGAACCACCAGTACGACCAGGCCGCTACAGAAGCTCGGGCTATCGATCAAGACTATGCCCAGTACCCCGACGCGAACCTGCAGGAGATCCGTGTCGGCTCACTGGTCCGGTCATCGCTGTACAAGGCACAGGGAGGCGACCCGGAGGGCGGGCTGGCGATTCTCGATGAAATCGAGGCTCGCTATCCCCAGCAGTACCAGGAGTGGGTCTCGCGATTTCGCAAACTGTGCCAGAACAAGCTGTCGGGGGGGCTTCAGTAGGTTGCACAATCAGCCGGCTCGGCGTTGTTCCGAGGCAAACGGAGTCCGATGAGCGAATAAGCGAGTTTCGGGCCTGAGCAAGCAGGAGCAGCCGCGGGCCCCAGGCAAGACAGACAAGGGAAGGGTTCAAGACATGTGCCGATCATTCAATCGTACGGCGATCGTTCTGGCGGTGTTGTCGTTGGGCTTCGGGGCAGATGCCATTTTCTGGTTGGGAGGCCCGCCGGGTACCGGCAGCCAGGTCCTGGCGCTGAATCTCGACGACCCCTGTAAGGACGTCGAGTGCCCCGAATGCTACGTCTGTGTCGACGGCACCTGCGTGTACAACTGCGACGACGAAACCGACGCCACTTCGGGCGATCCATGCCCGGATGCGCCGCCGTGGCCGGAGGTTCCGACGTCAGGCCTCACCGCGCCCGCTGGTGATATTCCTCCTCTGCCACCGCCTGAACTACCGCCGTGTCCCGATCCTGATCAGCCGCCTGATGTTCAGCTATGTGCCGCAAGCGTCGGATCTTCGGGAAGCACACATGGGTGCGGCGGCGGTGGAGTCTCGGCCGGCGGAGGGGGTGCGCCCTGCCAAGAAGACTCTGAGCAAGATCCCGCTCCACCCTCTTACAATCAGGACCCGCCCGCACAGACTGGTGGCGGTGGCTCGGGTAAAGGAAGCATCGGCGACGGCGTGTACCTCAACCTCAGCAAAGGCCAGGTCGGGGCCTCGGTCCATGTTCTTGAGACGTACGCATACGGCAGTACCGAGCTATCGTTGACCCTGTACTACGATTCCCGGTCGGCGTACGTGAACACAGTCTTCGGGGCATACGGCTGGTCGCACAGCTTCTTTGGACGCGTCGAGGAGAAGCTCGTCGAGGGGACTGTTGTGAAGGTTACCTTCTGGTACGGGCGTTTTCAGCGGATCTACTTCCTTTGGAACGGGCAAACGTTCGTGACCGCCAACGGGCGCCGTGACATCCTGACGCGAGTCGGCAGCCACTACGAGATCACGATGGAGGACGGCGTGCATCTGGTCTTCGATGATGAGGGGCGACTAACAGAGCGTACCGACGTCCACGACCTGGTGACCCGCTATTACTACTCCAACGGCCGACTCGTGAAAGTCGTGACTCCGCACGGACGAGAGATCCAGTTTGAGTACGATACCAATGGGCGCCTGGAAACCATCATCGGTCCGGATGCCCGGGAAACCACCCTCACTTACGATCCCAGCAATGGAAACCTTATCAGGGTTACTGACCCGACCATGCACAGTACTTCGTATGAGTACGACTCATGGCACCGGATGACCAAGGAGACCCTCAAAGACAACCGCTATTACACCATCGAGTACAGCTCATACCTCGACAAGCGTACGATCAAGGACAGCGAGGGCAACGTCGTTGCCAGCGTTTCGTCGGCGGCCGGGTTTCCTTCTCGCCGCGACGAATCGGCCTTGTCGGCAATTTCCCCCGGTAACGTGACGGTCGTTGACGGCCGGGGGGCCACCTGGACTCTTTACCGCGACGACAAAGGTCGAATTACCTCAATCGTTAGCCCCAACAACTACACACGCTCGGTCACGTACGGCGGTGACAATGACGGTTACCAGAGTGACCGCATTGTTTCCGTAACCAACGAACGAAACCTGACGGAACAGTACACCTACACCGCCTACGGCAGGCTCGCCACGGAGAGGAATCGCGCGAACCAGTTGTGGAGCTACTCCTACCATCCCTCCAAGCCCTCGCTCCTGACCATTATCACCGAGCCGGACACCGACCAGTGGGTCTATGCTTACGATTCGCACGGGCGGGTGACCCAAATCACCGATCCGCTGATCGAGACGCCCACCGACGCGGTGACCACGATTACCTACGAATACTACGGTTCGACTGAGGGCGTTCCTTCCGGCAACGATCCCTTGCCCAACCGTATCAAGAAATATACGCAGACCGACGTCAACGGCCATGTCATGGTCTGCGAGTGCGATTACCAGGGCAATATCACCAAGATGACCCGCGGCTACGGCACGGGGTTGCTGAACCTTGTGACCCGCTGCGAGTACGACCCCCTCGGTCGCCGAACGCGTCGGATCATCGAACGTGGCGACCGCGAGACGATTGTTCAATGGGTTCGAGACGAGGTGGGTCGCGTCACGACCAGTATCGATGACCCGGGTACCGGCGCCCTCAACCTCACCACCAGCTACGTTTATGACGGGGAAGGGCATCTGAAGGAGGTCACCAACCCGCGAGGCCACAAGACCAAGTTTGACTATGACCATCGCGGCCGGGCCGTCAAACGCACCGTCGCCTATGGTTCACTGAATCTCGAGACTCACTGGACCTATGACGGTAACGGGAACGTCGAGACCATTACGGACGCCAACAACAACACGACGACCTTCACTTACAACGCCCAGAACTTCCTGATCAGCGTTCTGGACCCGGAGAATTACCAGACGATCTTTACCCGCGACGGCGTCGGCAATGCCACTCGTATCGACCGCACGTTGACCACCAATCCGAACGGCGACAAGTACTCGGTCAGCCAGACCTTTGACAACATCAACCGCCGGCTGACGCAGACGGTGGCGCCGGAGACGCTTGCGCTCACCACCCAATTCGATTACACCGACGGCGGCTGCGCGTGTCGCTGGCGGCCGCACAAGATTACCAGCCCGGACAATAAGATTACCTACCTGTACTACGACAAGCTGGACCGGCTGGTCAAGTTGGTTCGCAAGGTGACCGACACGGCCGACAACGGCGGCGATACCGACGACATCATCTACCAGCGCGAGCTTGATCCTGTCGGCAACGTGACGGCCGTCGTTTTGCCCGAGGGTGAACGGACGGAATATGAATACGACGAGGCCAACCGCCTCGTCGAAGAGACCCGCATCGGCCCGAGCAGTACAACCATCGTCACCACGGCCACCTATGACGGAGCGGATAACCTGCGGGTGGTGACCTTGCCCAACAACAACCAGGTGACACGGACCTATGACGCCGTGAACCGGCTGGACACGGTCTACGACTCGGTCGGGGCGATCCTGGACCTGGGGTATGACGCCAACAGCAACATCACCAGCCGGGCCGACGGCCTGAACCACACCTGGCAGTATCAGTACGACCAAGCTGACCGGCCGGTCAAACTCTACGATCCGCTGGTCGAAGGCGGCACCGACAAATACACCTCGCTGACCTACGACGGCCTGGGCAACCGCCTGACCGCCACCGACAACAACGGCATTATCACCGGCTTCGAGTACGACAAGCTCAGCCGCCTGACCAAGACGGTCGAGCACAAGAACGGCACGGGCGACACGGCCAATACCCAGACGGTCTATAC